>CAZJUL010000124.1:6780-7769 GCA_964549095.1 uncultured Elusimicrobiaceae bacterium | reverse complement strand
CCATTCCGCCGACAGGACCCGCGAACCTGTCCTTTAGATCAGGAGTCCCGCGGAGAAAAGCAGGCCGAAGACGGTCACGAATTTGGCGGTCTCCCTGACCAGGTCGTAGAAGCGGTCGCGGGACGCCAGCCCGTCCAGCTTCAGCGCGAAAGGGATTGACAGCGCCGCGAAGGCCGGCGGCCAGACGCCGCCGCAGAACAGCGTCAGCGCGTAGGGCACTATGAGCAGCGCCCTGTAGAGGCGTTTCGAATTTTGCAGGCCCAGCGCGCCGGCCAGCGTCCTCACCCCGGATTCCCGATCGGAAGAGATGTCCCGCATATTGTTGGCGTGCACTATAGCGGCTATGAGCAGCCCGACCGGCGCCGAGGCCAGCAGGGCCGCGCCGGAGATCCTGCCGGACTGTATCAGTTCCGTGCCGGCTACTATCAGCGGGCCGAAGGCCAGGAAGATCACTATGTCGCCCAGCGCGCGGTATTTGAACTTTATAACGCCGGCGGTATAGAACCACGCCAGGAAGAACCCGGCCGCCCCGGCGGCGGGCAGCAGCGGCAGGCGGTTCTTCCAGGAAAGGAGAAGCCCTATGGCGGCCCCCGCCGCGAACAGGCCCAGCGAAAGCCGCAGCGCCGCCCGCGGCGACAGCAGGCCGTCCACGAGCGCCCTGTCGTCGGACCCAGAGGGCCTGTCCACGCCGTTGCGGAAATCGAAATAGGTGTTGGAGAGGTTGGCGCCCGAATGGACGGACAGGGCCGCCAGCAGGGTGAGGGCGAAATCGAGGTAGGAAAAAGAGCCGGCCCTGGCGGCTATCACGGAGCCGACCAGCACCGGGATCACGGAGGCGGGCCAGGCGTAGGCCCGGAGAACAATGAGGGCTTTTTTCATTTGGAGCGCGAGGCCAGCGCGCAGATAAAGGCTTTCAGTTCCAGGGCGGCGTCCCTGTCCGGCAGGCTTTCGAAAGCGCCTTTCAGCGCCTGCACTTTTTCAAGGGCCAG
>CAZJUL010000124.1:0-6770 GCA_964549095.1 uncultured Elusimicrobiaceae bacterium | reverse complement strand
CCTAACATTCCCGGTGAAGCCGTTTGCCTTCAGGATGCCCGCAATTTCCAGCGCCGGGGCCAGGTCGCGGACCTTGGCGCCTTTTATGTCCGAGAGCAGTTCCAGGAGGCGGGTCCTGAAGCGCTGGTCTTCCAGGGCCAGTATGAGCGGCATTGTCATCTTCCCGTCCAGGAGATCTTTAAGGCCGTCCTTGCCGGTTTCGGACGCGGCGCTTTCCAGGTCCAGCACGTCGTCGGTAAGCTGGAAGGCCAGGCCGGCCGCCGCGCCGATGTCACCGCAGGCGGCGAAGAGCTGCGGCTTGCCGGCCATATGGCAGGCGCCCAGCGCGCACCAGCGGAACAGAGAGCCGGTCTTCAGCCCGATTATGCGCTCCGCCTTCGCGGCCGTGAGGTTCCTGTGCCGGGAATTTTCCTCCAACAGGGCGCCTTCGGCCATGCCGCGGATGGTAGCCACCAGCGAGCCGGGCAGCTGCGGGGACGCCTTCCCGGCGCAGTCGAAAGCGAAAGAGACCACCAGGTCGCCGATAAGTATGGCCGTGTTCACGCCCAGCCGTTCATTGAGGGTCAGCAGCCCCCGCCTGAGGGCGGCCTGGTCTATGCAGTCGTCGTGCAGCAGCGAGGCGGTATGCACCAGTTCGGCGGCGGCGGAGACCTTTTCCGCGGCGTCCCGTTCAAGGCCCAGCGCGTCGCCCAGCAGCAGCGTGAAGCGCGACCTGGCCGCCTTGCCCATGAAGTTGAAGGGGTTGGCCTGGTAATCGTAGACGCCCTTGTCCACGCTTTCGAAAAGCGAGGCTATTTCCCGGTTTATGCGCGAGAGGGATTCGTCGAGGCCGCGGGTTTTCAGCATAAAATTTGAAGGAATATTTTAGCATTTATGCCGATTACCGGGTCCGCTGAAATTATATAATTGAAACTGAATGGACAAGCTTGAGCCGGCCTTGCGGATAAAAAAAACGCTGGACCTCTGGCGCGCGAAATATTTTTTCGCGCGGCTGGGCGGGGCGGCGCTGGAGTGCGCCGGGCTGGCGCTCTGGCTGGGCGCGGCCGCGACGGGGGCGGCGGTGCTCTTCGGCCTGTCCAGGGAGCAGCGCCTGGTCTTCGCGGCGGCGGCCGGCCTTTACCTCCTTTACAGGTTTTACGGGATCTTCCTCAGGGACCTGCCTTCGTTCGGGCGGGGGCCGTTCTCTTTGCTGGTGGAAAGCCGCCTGCCCGCGCTGGGGCGGCACCTGCGCTCGGCGCTGGACCTCGCCGGCGGCGCCTGCCGGGAGGGGGCTTCTCCCGCTTTCATCGGGCGCCACCTGGAGGACGCGGCGGCGCTGCTGGGCCGCGGGCAGCCTCCGGCTTTCGCCTCTTTCCGGGCGGCGGCTGCCGGTAAGCGGCTGGCGCTCTTCGCCTCGGGCCTGCTGGCGGCCGGGCTTGCGGCCTGGGCGGAGCCGGAAGCGTTTTCCGGCCTGCTGCACCCGTTCTCCGAAGCGCCGCTGGAAAGCATAATGGAGATAAGACCCGGGAACGCCGCACTGCCCCGCGGCAGCGCGTTCCGGATAGAGGCGGTTTTCAGGAACGGCGGCCGGGGCGAGCCGGAGCTGCTGCTGAAAGCCCCTGGCGGCGGCTGGGCCGGCGCGTTCCTGCCGGCCGCGGGGCAGGGCCGCTTCGCCTATCAGGTGGAAAATCTCGGCGAGGACCTGGTCTACAGGTTCCGCTGCCGGGGGCTTGAGAGCGCCGTTTACCGCGTGAAGGCGCTGGATGCCCCGTCCCTGAAGGACCCCGTTTTTTCCGTCGTGCCGCCGGCTTATACCGGCGCACCGGCGACGGAACATCCGTATCTTCCGGCTGAAACTGAAGCGCTGAAAGGCAGCCTTGTCACCGTCTCGGGGACCTGCGCCCAGGAACTGGCGTCCGCTGAACTGGTCTTCTCCGGGTCAGGGCTGAAACAGCCGCTGGCGCTGGCGCAGGGCCGGTTTTCCGCCCGGTTCGCGGTTTTCGAAGACACCTCCTACCGGCTGGAACTGAAGGGAGCGAACGGGCTTGCGGGCGGTGAGACGGAGCGCCTTATCAAGGCCAAAGCGGACGAACCGCCCGAGATAACACTCCTGTCGCCTGTATTCCCGCAGCTTGAGTCCGCGCCGCAGGAAGAGATCAAGGCCGTTTACGAAGCCGGGGACGATATAGGCCTGGCGCGGATAAGCCTTGAAAGAAAGGTTTTCCCGGCCGGCGCCGGCCCCTCGGCCGAGTATTCTTTTTCGAAAATAGTCCGCGCCTTTCCCGGGCCGCCGGTGCGCCGGTTCCCCGGGGAAGCGCCACTGGAACTCTACGACCTGCCCGACGGGGCCGTGGCCGTGTTCCGCCTGAGCGCCTGCGACAGGTCTCCCGCCGGGCAATGCCGCGAAAGCGGCGCCGTGAGCATAAAAGTGACCGATTTCGACGCCCGCCACGCGGCCGCCTACGCGGAGTTCGAGGGCCTGCTGCGCGGCGCCGCCGCGCTGAAGAGCAAAGAGGACGGGCTGATAGAGCGGCTGAAAACCCCCGGCGCCGCCTTTACCCCTGCGGAAATGGACCGGCTTAACGCTGACTGGAAGAACCTGGCTTCCGGCGCAGCGCGCCTGGGCCGGACGCTGGCCGGGGACCCGTATACCGCCGAAGGCGCGCTGGAGCGCTACAAGCTGGTAGAGCGCGAGCTGGAATACGGCGCCCGCTCCGCCGCCGAAAAGGCCGTGCCCGCCACCCTGGCCGGCCGCAGCGAAGAGGCGCTGAAAGCGCATAAAGAGCTGTCCAACCTGCTCGGCGCCGGCTCAAAAGAGCTGGAAGCTATGCTGCGCTCGGAAAGCGCCAGGTCGGCGTCTTTCGGGTTTGAAAGTATGGCCCAGAACGCCGAAGATATGGCGGAGAATATGGCCGGCGGCGGCCCGGAAACTGAGGGGGACTGGAAAAAGCTGGAAAGGACCCTGGCCAAAATAGCCGCGGAGCTGGCCCGCATACAGGAGATGCTCAAGGACAGGCCGCCGAAGGACGCCGGGGGAAAGACTTTCGCGCTGCCGGCCGGCCAGGCGCTGAACACCGCCGGCGAACTGGCGCGCGCCATAGAACGCAGGGACGCCGGTACGGCGGCGAAACTGGCGGCCAAGCTGGCCGAGGCGCTTTCACAGATGCGCCGCGTAATGGAGGAATATTCGGATTACGAGGCCGGCCAAAGCCGCACCGGCGCCGAGAGCGCAAAAGTAAGCGAGCTGGCCGCCGCCTGGAAAGAGCTTTACGAGGCCCAGGGCGCCGAACTTTCCGCCGGGAAAACGCTGGAAGAAAAGGTGTTCCCGAAGGTTGAAAAGGCCAGGGCCGCCGCGTTCGGCGAGGTCTCGGCGCTGCAGGACGGCGCCGCCGCCCGCGCGGTCGCCTACAGGGCGGAATACCCCGCTGCCTGCGCCGCGGCGCTGGAGGCCGCCGCGCTGCTGAAGGCCGGCAACCTGGAAAAAGCTCTCGCCGCCATGGAAAAAGCCGCCGCGGGGCTGGAAAAGACGGTTTCCGCTGTAAAGGAAAGCTCCGCGCCTTCCGCGGCCCTTTCTTCGTCTTCCCAGGCCGTAACGCCGCCAGCCGGACCGCCCGCCGGGCTGCGCGAAGCGGCGGAGCTGCAGAGGCGCGCCCTGCAGAAGGCCTCGGGGCTCGGTTCCGACGCGCCCTTCCTGGATCCGGGGGACGCGGCGCAGTTCGGACCGGCCGCCGAAAGGCAGGGCACGGTGGAAGCGAAGCGCTCCGCGCTGCGGGCCGGGCTGGAGGGGGAATATTCCGGGGAACTCGCCGCTAAGCTCCTGGAAAGGCTGGATAGGGCCGGCGGCCATATGCTTAAAGCCTCGGCGGAGCTTCGGCAAAAAGAGATAAGGCCGGCGGTAGCGGCCCAGCTCAAGGCCCTTGAGGAACTGGAACTGGGCGGAGAAGACCTTGAGAACACGCTTCAAAGCCTGCAGAAGGCGCAGTCCGGCTCAGGGGGAAAGGGGAGGCCGTCCGGCGTTTTCGCGCGGCAGGCCGGCGGTACAGATGTGTCGCCGGTCAGGCTGCCAAAACCCGGGGAATACGTCCCGCCTGAAGACCTGCGCCGTAAAGTAATGGATTCCCTGCGCGAGCGCTATCCCGCCGCCCGCAAAGAGCTTATAGAAGACTACTTCAAGGGTATAACGAAGTAAGTTCCTGTTTTTCGCCTGTATCCAAAGTTACACCGCCGCCGAATTAACCCAGAAAACGACATTTCCGACGGGGGATCCGGGCACCGGCTGCCCGGCCGTTTATTGTATCCAAAGTCACAGTGATTTTTCATTGACTTAAAACGCCTTGATAGTTATAATTTCACTATGTTGTTTTCCCGCGGCTTTTATTTCCCTGGGGAGAAACGAAAGCCAATACTGCGTTCAGGAGTTTAGTCTATGAAATCTTTGATATCTTTGATGCTGGTCCTTTCGTGCGCCGGTATTTCCGACGCCGGTTATCTCTACATGCACCGCGGCCAGGTGGAAATAAAGAAAGCCGGCTCCGACGTCTGGGAGCGGCCCGGCGAGACGCGGATGCAGCTCTCCTCCGGGGATGAGGTTAAGACCGCCCGGGCTTCCACCGCCGAGATAATGCTGGACGACGGCTCCAAAATGAAGCTGGCCCCGCTTTCCGCCGTCAAGATGACCGCTGAAACCAAAGAAGCCGTGTCCGTCGGCCTTTACGTCGGCCGGCTCCGCTCCTGGGTGAAGAAATTCTCCAGGAAATTCGAGGTCAGGACCCCGTCCGCCGTCTGCGCCGTGCGCGGCACCGATTTCATGGTGGGCGCCGACGCCAACGGCAACACCAACGTGGAAGTGTACGACGGCAGCGTGCTGACCGGCGACGCGGCCGGGAACAGCTCCCTGCTGAACCCGGGCCAGTCCGTCAACGTGCCCAACGGCGGGAACGTGGGCGACCCCCAGAATAATTCCAACCCGCCTTCCGACATGAATTCGTCCATAGGCGACGCGCGGCTGATGGCGAAAAAAGAGATCTACAACGAGATGTCCAAAGAGGACGTCATAGCCAGCGCCCAGGCCGAGATCCAGTCCGCCGAGTTCCAGAACAGGAAAGTGGCCATAGACGCTTTCGGCAACCGCGTCAGGATGGAAGAGTATGTTATAAGGCCGGCCGCGGACCAGTTCAAGTACGTGGTGCTGAACACCCGCGAGGACCGCTTCGATTTCGGCAAGATACTTTTCACCTTCGACAACGCGCTGCCCGAAGACCTGTCGCTGGCCACCCGCAATATGCTCACCGCCACGGGCGCCTCCGCCCCGCAGTGGCAGCTCACGGAAATGAACAGCATCATGTCCAACACCCTGGACAAGGTTACCGAGGACGCGACGGGCGGCAAGATGGTGCCCGACAATCCCTCCGACCCGGGCGTCTGGACGCATATGTTCTCCAACTACGGGGTTTACGCCTACGGCTGGAACGCGGGCGACGATCCGGCCCTGGTGCCGAACGGCGGCAAGGGCACCATGCTCTGGTCCTACAGCGACGCCAACATGAACAATATCATCGAGACCGGGGAGATGTCCTTCCTGGGCGGCTCCATGCCCGCCAGTTTGATGGCCTATCCCGCGGGCGAGGATACGTTCTATACCATACAGAAGAACACCTATTCCGACGGCACCTGGCTGCAGGCCACCGACTTCGTGCTTTTCGACAACGGCAATATCGTTTCCACCGGCGACCTGTCCACCCGGCTGGGCGAGAGCATGGATACCGTCACAGACAAGCTGAATTTCCAGCGCATATATACCAGCTCGCTGTTCGGCGGCAGGAAGATAGACCTGGAATTCTCGGCCAAGCTGCTGAAAGACTGCGGGCTGATAAGGTTCTAGGGGAAGGGTCTAAGGTGTTAAGGGTTTGAGGGTTTAAGGGAGACAGCAAAACAGATTTAATTCAGGAGGTTTTCAACGATGGTTACCGGCAAGACGATAATAAACAGGAACAAATTAATATTGACCGCCATTCTTTCTTCCGCCCTCTGCTCCGGCCTTAACGCCGGGATAAAGTTCACCCCCGTGCTGGATGTCTCGCTGCTGGGCGGCAAGTATTTCCTGGACGACGACGCCGCTTCGTTCCAGGCCCGGGCGGACGCCTTCGTCTCGCCGGTGGTGAAGTTCTCGGACGACCACCAGCTGGTGCCGGTCTTTTCCGGCTATTACAGCGGCACGCAGGACGTGCAGGAGCTGGCCGGCGGCGGCGTGCTTACGCGCCAGCGCCGCGGACAGGACATCTCTTTCAAATACATCTATACCCGGGAATTCGACAAGTACAAGCCCCGCGTTTCCTTTTCCAACGCCTATATCAAGGAAACGAAGGACGAGACCTGGGGCAACGGCCTCTTCGACTATTCCACTTTCTCGATGGGTTTCGAGGCCGAGCAGGAGCGCCCCGGCGGCACCTTTACCGAGTCCTACGACTACTTCTCCGTGAAGTATCCCAATTACAGCACCCTGCTCTCGCAGTCCGCCAGCGTCATAGACACCACCACCTTCAACGAGCTTTCCCAGAACGCCGGCGCCAACACCCTGGATAACGTGAACCACCGGCTGGCCGTCACCTATACCTGGTTCCCTGAGCCGCTGGTGATGCAGGCGGGCTACGATTTCACCTACCGCAATTACGCCGATCAGGCCATAGTGTCCAGGCCGGCCACCGGCTCGGCCTATTTCAAGAGCGAGAAAAGGAAGGACCTGCTGCAGAACTTCAATTTCAAGCTGAGCCAGAACCTCAAGCCCCTGCTGC
>CAZJUL010000123.1:0-7773 GCA_964549095.1 uncultured Elusimicrobiaceae bacterium | reverse complement strand
CCGCCAGCCCGTTCGCCGTCAAGAGGACCCCGGAGGAAGCGGCGATGACGCTGGATACCGTGCAGTTCCCCCGGACCACGCTCAAGCTCAAGAGCGGCGACTGCGACGACCTGACGGCCCTTTACGCCTCCATGCTGAAGGCCGACGGTCTCTCCGTAGCGATCCTTGATTTCCCCGGCCACATAGCCCTGATGGTGGACAGCAAGGAAGCCGACGCCAAGAACGTGGGCATACCCGAAGAGAACCTGATAAAATACAAGGACACCTGGTGGTTCGGCGTCGAGGGCACCATGACCGGCAAGGACTTCTACGACGGCGTGAAGCACCTGGCCGAGCTCTACAAGAGCATGGTTAACGAGGTGAAGGTAGTGGAAGTGGACGCCGCCATACAGGAATTCGCGGCCGTCACCCTGCCGGAAACGGTATACGAAGCCGGCATTACCGCGGACGCTTTCGGCAAGCGCGTTGACGCCGCCATAAAGGCGCTGACCGAAACCCGGTATAATTACTTCAACGACTACTACGGCAAGATACTGCAGGCCCGCCCCGACGACCAGGACGCCAATATAAATCTCGGGATACTCAACGGCCAATACAACAAGAACAAGGACGCCGAGGCTTATTTCAACAAGGTCCTGGAGAAGGAGCCGGTCAACGCCGCCGCCCTGACGGGCCTGGGGAACCTGTACTTCAACAGGGGCAAGTTCACCGAGGCGCGGGACTATTACTTCAAGGCCACCAAGGCCGACCCGTACGACGCGCATATCTGGCTGAACCTCGCCCGCGTATCCCGCAAGCTGAACAATAAGGAAGACACGCAGACCTTCGTGGACCGGGCCGCCAAGCTGGACCCTGATGTGAAGGTCATAGGGACCGCTCTCCTTAAATAAGCGGTCGGCCGGAGAAGTGTAACAAAAAGCTATTGCGAAACCCGGCCGTGTGTGGTAAAGTGTATTGCAGGGGAGTATAGAACAGGAGAGGAATAATATTTATGAAAAGAATAATAATAGGCCTCGCGGTCCTCATGATGGTGAATACGGCTTACGCCGCGGGTAAGATGGGGTTTTTTGAGAGCCTGTTGAAAGGCCTCAAAAGCAAGGTGGGCAGCAAGCTGGAATCCAAGAACAGGGTTTCCGCCGTGGCCGCCGTCAGGGGCAAGAAGCAGGGCGTGCAGGCCGAAGCGCTGTACTGGAAAGGCGGGGTGTCGGATAAGGCCGAAAAGAAGCTCGCCGGCGAGAAGCAGCAGCTGACCGAAGCCGTGCAGCTGGTGGTGGACGGCGACAACGCCGGCGGCAAGGCCGCGCTTGAAAAATTCCTTAAAGAGAACCCGGACAGCGTCTACGCGCAGGACGCCAAAGAAGCGCTGGCCAACATCTCGGAAGAAGGCGCCCCGGCCGTGACCGGTGCAGCCGGCGACGCGGAGAAGCCCGCCGCCGCGCCCAAGAAGCCGGCCAAGCCGGCCGATGACGAAGACGAATAAAGGCTGATACCCGGTCTGCGGGTAACAACGAAGCGCCCCCCGAACCCGGGGGGCGCTTCTGCTTTTGGGAGTTTGGGGCGCGGTTCCGGGATCAGTCGTCGGCCGCCGGGGCTGTTTCAGGGGCTTGTTTGATCACGGTATCGGGGGCCGGCGCGGCCGGGACGGGCGCGGCGGCCGGCTCCGGCTGTACCGGGGCGGCGGGCGGTTCCGGGATAGCGGGGAGAGCGGTTTCCTGCGCGGGTGCGGCCGCGGGTGCGGCGGGTGAAGGGGAGGCCTTGGGGAGCTTGATCTTCCCGTAAATATCGGTGGAGGCCTTCCACAGCAGGGTGTTCAGGATGCCGCTTTCCGACGCGCCCGGCGCGAACAGCGGGTAGAGCGGGGCCAGCAGGATGTGGAAAACGGTTTTGCGCTGGGCGGTCCCCTCCGTCTTAACCTCCGCGCCGGCGGGGGGCCTGAAGGCCGCCGAGAGATGGTAGCCGGTCTTGAGCGAGGAGGGGACTATGAAAATGAAGGCGGTATCCACCATGTACCCGCGCCAAAGCTGTTTGTAGCTCCACCGGTTGATGGTGGTCATTTCAAGCTCCAGCGTGCCGGAGCCCTTGTCCGGGCTGTAGAGGCCCGCTTCGGCCAGCACCTTTTTCGCCCGTGCCAGGAAACTATCCAGGTCTTCCTGCGGCACCGGCACCGAGGTCGGCTTGGGCGGGCCTGAGACGGTGCCTTCCCCGATGATGTCGATGGCGCTTTTATAGGGGAAGTTCTTCCAGGTCCCCTTGATCTCCGCGAAAGGCCGGACGGTCTTATCGGCCAGCAGGGCCTCAAGCTCGTTCCTGGCCACCGCCGTCTCCCCGGACCGGAAAGCGGCGCAGCCGGAGGCGAACAGGGCCGCCGCTAAAATGACCAAAACGCTGGATTTCTTCATCATCTTGCCTCTTATCAATGCAAAGCCCCGCCGATTTTTACTATATTATAGTATATAGGCGGTCCTGGGCAACGGGGAACGGGGAAAATATGGCTGTAAAAAAGATAGAGCAGGTCATAAAGACGGACGGCGGCCCGGATGTCGTAATACGGCTGGCCAAGGTTCCGGACATGCGCCGGATACAGATGCTCTACGCCGAGGTCTACGGCGGCAATTATTCCATTTCCCTCATAACGGACAAAGAAAAAATGCGCCGCGCCATAGAGGACGACGATTATTACTGGGTCGTCGCCGACTGCCAGGGCCGGATCATAGGCAGCCTGGTCTACGCCGTTGACCTGGACGACCGTATTTCGAAGGCGTTCGGCGCCGTCGTGTCGCACGATTACCGGAAGATGAACCTGGCCTACACGATGATGAAGCTGGTGCTGGACGACATCACCCATAACAAAAAGCTCGTTGACACCGTGTACGCCACCACCCGCACCGCCAACTACGCGCCGCAGAAGCTGACCGAAAGCCTCGGCTTCATCAAGACCGGCATCTTCCCCAACACCCACAAGGTCAGCGAGAACGAGACGCACTGCTTCGCGGCGTACATCACCGAGCAGGCGCTTAAGAAAAGGCGGGGAAAACCGCACCTGATCCCCGAGGTGCTGCCGTTCTACCAGCTTATCCGCAAGCAGCTGAACCTGGACAATCCCATCATCTCCCGCGTGCAGGGCCAGTTCCACGAGCTCCGGAACAAGGCGCAGCTGATACCGCTGGAAACCATCACGGCGCCCGGCTTTATCAAGAACCGGTACAAGCGGGTGAAGAACGAGGGCTTCTTCGCGCACATCTACATGCCGTTCCACGAGCCCAACATGATCTTCATCACCCCGGACCAGTCCACCGAGGTCTACCTGCAGTCGAACAAGGACAACTACTGCGTGGTGATAGGCGGCTTCACCAGGGAGCCGAGCGCCGCCGTAGTGCTGGAGAGCGTGGCGCAGAAGCTGAACGAGATGCGGATGTCCTATATCGAGGTCATACTGGACGCCTATTCGCCGCAGCTGCAGCGCGAGGCGATGGACGCGCGCTTCATCCCCAGCGGCTATTACCCCTGCATGAAAAAAGCCGGCGGCAGGCAGCACGACTGCATAGTCTTCTCGCGCACTTTCGAAATACTGGATTTCCGCAACGTCAGGATACTTTCGCTCTACAAGAACTTCCTCCGGGAATACCTGAAGCTCTGGCGCGAGAATTACGTGGAATCCGCATTCCGGAACGATTAAAGCATTGAGGACACACCTCGCGGCGAGGTATGTCCCCGGCTTCTAAAGGGCTTATGGTAATGTCGATAGAAGAAAAGCTTCCGCCGTTCTACCTGCCGCTCAAGGCTGATACGGCGCTGGAGCGGCTGATAGAGTCCCCGGCCTTCGAGTTCAACCCCGCGACCTCCCGCCTTTTCTGCCGGGCCATGCGCGAGGCATTGTCTTTCCAGGCCCGCCGCTCGAAGTTCCTGGGCAGGTTCCTGAAGCAGGAAAAATTTAATCCCGCTTCCCTGAAGTCCGAAAAAGACATAGAACGCATGCCGTTCGTCTACGTCGCGGCCCTAAAAGAGCGCGACCTGACTACGCTGCCTGAGTCGCAGATAGTGCTGGAGCTGAAATCCAGCGGCACCTCGGGCCAGCGCAGCCGAATGCAGCTGGACCGGGGCTCGCTGATGCGCGTGAAGCGCATGGCCTGGAAGGTGTTCGAAGGCCTGGGCCTGACCGACCTGGAGTCCGAGCACGACTATATCTGCTTCACCTACGACCCGGACGTGGCTAAAGACCTCGGCACCGCCTGGACGGACAAGCTGTTGTCCGGCTTTACCAAAAAGGGTGAGATCTTCTACACCTTCCGCTGGAGCGAAGCGAAGAAGGATTTTTATTTCGACATAGACGGCGCCGCCGCGGCTCTTAAAAAAGCCGAAGACACGCAGAAGCTGACGCGCATCGTCGGCTTCCCGGCCTTCGCCCTGAAGCTGACCGAGGAATTCAAAACGCGCTACGGCCGCTATCCGCGGCTGAACCCCGGCTCCAGCGTCATCACCGGCGGCGGCTGGAAGACCCTGGCCGAAGAGGCCCTGGACAAGCAGGTTTACCGCGGCGTGCTGGCGGGGAACCTCGGCATACCCGCCGCCAACGTGCGCGACCTGTTCGGCATGGTGGAGCACGGCGTGCCGTACGTGGACTGCCCGCTGGGCAATTTCCACGTGCCGAATTACGGGCGCGTGATAGCGCGGCACCCCGCCACGCTGGAGCCGCTCGGCTTCGGAAAAACGGGGCTGCTGCAGTTCATCACGCCCTACCTGACCAGCTATCCGTCCATTTCCCTTTTGTCCGCCGATTTCGGCCGCGTGGAGAAGAAATGCGCCTGCGGGCTGCCGGGGCCGCTGCTGTTCATAAGCGGCCGCGCCGGCGTGAAAAAGCTGAAAGGCTGCGCCATCTCCGCGTCCACGATGCTGTAGATGGAGCGGGTGGCGGCGGAGATGGCGAGGAACGGTAAAGCGAAATTAAATCATCCATGAAGATCAACAATACCTACCTTTTTGGCGAGTCGTCCTTCGAGTGCTCCTGGTCCGCCAAAGACCTGGAAGAGGTCGGCCTGAAAGCCCAGGGCCTGCGCGAGCGGATGAAAACCGCGCCGCGGGACTACATCCTGGACACGCTGGCCAAAGCGGGCGGGATGTTCGCGCCCGGGACGAAATACCGGAAGGCGGCGCTGGAACACCTTAAAGAACACATAACCTTCTCCGTCCCGGTCATCGAAAAGAGCCTGGACGTCATCCCGGAGCTGCTGGAAAAGAGCGCCATGCTCAAGCGCATGAACATGGAGCTCTTCCTGCCCTACGCGCTGGAAGCGCCGGTGGAGCGCCGCGGCTACGACGGGCTGCTGCGCGCCGTGCCCAAGGGCGTGGTGCTGCACGTGGGCGCGGGCAACGTGTTCCTGGGGATACTGGATTCGCTGGTGATAGGCTTCCTGACCAAGAACGTCAACATAGTCAAGCTCGCCTCCGGCGGCTCGAATTTCATCAACCTCTTCATGGAGGCCCTGCGGGAGGTAGACGACAGGAAGATACTGTCCGGGTCCGCCGCCGTGGTCAGCTGGAAAGGCGGGCAGAAGGGGCTTGAGGAAGCGGTGCTCAGGCACGTGAACGCCGTTTTCGTGTGGGGCGGCTACGACGCGGTGCAGTCCTACCGCAGGATAGCGCCCATCGACGTGCGCGTGGAGGGCTTCGGGCCCAAGACCAGCGTCGGCGTGGTGTTCGAGAGCTGCGTCAATTACGAGGGGATGGATAATGTGGCCCGCCGCGCCGCCATAGACGCCTCGCTGTGGGACCAGGCGGCCTGCTCGTCGCTGCACACGCTTTACCTGATAGCGCCGGCCAAAAGGCACAAGCAGCTGGCCGCGGAATTCCTGAAAGCCGCTAAAAAGCATTTCGCGCTGCTGGCCGCCGAGCTGCCGCAGGGCAGGCTTACGCCGGACGAGCAGGTGGAGATAACCCGGGCGCGCCAGCTGGCCAAAGCCGACAAGGCAATGGGCACCGCCGATTTCGTCAGCTCGTTCCCTAAAACCGACTGGACGGTCATCTACGAGACCGACCCGGTCTACCGGGTTTCGCCGCTGAACCGCGTGCTCTACGTCAAGACCGTGGAATCTTTGGAAGAAGTCAAAAAACAGCTTTTGCCGCTGCGCGGCTATATACAGACGGTGGGCGTGGGCGGCTCCATTGAGCGCAAGAAGGTGCTGGATACGCTGGCCCCGGCCGGCATAGCCCGCGTGGTCAAGCTCGGGAAAATGCTGGAAGAGGCCAACGGCTCCCCGCACGACGGCGTTTTCCCTATGCTGTCGCTGATCAACTGGATACCGCTGGAGGAAACGCCGTCCCAGCTGGACCGCCTGAGCGAGCTGGTGGACTTCGCCAGGGCGAAGAGCCCGTTCTACGGCAGGCATTTCAAGAACGTGGGCCGGATAATCTCCCTGGCCGATTTCCAGCGCGTGCCTTTCCTCGAAAAGGACCACGTCCTCGATAACACTCCCCCGGACAGCCCCGACCTCTTGACCTCCAAGGTGCAGCGCGGGATCTTCTTCGCCAGCGGCGGCTCTACCGGCAACCCTAAATATGTTTTCTACGACCAGCACGAATACGACCGCACCTGCCGGATGCTGGCTTCCACGCTGGAGGCGGCCGGCCTGGACGAACACGACATCATAGCCAACCTCTTCGTCGCCGGGAACCTCTGGTCCAGCTGGCTTTCCGTGGAAAAAGCCATCGCCAACACCAAGGCCATTTCCGTACCGGTGGGCAGCAACCTGCCGCTCGAGAACATAGTCCGGTACCTCCAGGACTTCAGCGTGACGGCGGTGATAGGCCTGCCGTCCTTCCTGATAAAGCTGGCCGAATTCGTCGAAGCCGACAAAAAGAAGTACCGCGTCAAAGTGAAGAAGATATTCTACGGCGGGGAATACGTGGGCGCTGAGATGGTGAAATTCTTCCAGCGCGTTTTCCCCGGAGTCACGGTCAGGTCGGCCGGGTTCGCCACCGCGGACGCGGGCGTGGTCGGTTTCCAGTGCCCGCATTGCGTAAAGGGGGCCCACCACCTGTTCGACAGCAGCCAGTACCTCGAATTCGTCAACCCGGACACCATGCTGCCAGTGGAGAAGGGCGAGATAGGCGAGATAATCATAACCAGCCTGACCAAGAAGCATATGCCCATCATCAGGTACCGCCTGGGCGACCTGGGCCGCTGGCTGCCGAAGCCCTGCGCCTGCGGCCGCAGGGAGCCGCTGTTCGAGATACTCGGCCGCTGCGACGACAGGATACACGCCGGCGGCGCGCACGTGTTCGTGTCCGACATTCAGAACGCCATCGGAAAAGTGCCGGAGCTGAGCTTTAATTTCCAGGTGGTCCTGGACAAGAAGGGACACCGGGACACGCTGGCGGTGAGGGTGGAAGCCAAGGACGGCGGCGTGCTGACGGATGTGAACCGCGCGAACCTGCAGAAGTGGCTGCTGGACGAGATGGAACGGCACTGCGAGGACCTGAAGGAAAGCGTAAGGATGAAGTGGCTGGATAAGCCGGTGATAGATATTCTGAAGCCGGACACCATAGAACGCATCCTGCGCACCGGCAAGATCCGCCGGGTCATAGACAAGCGGATCAAGGTCTAATTGCTGTGGGGTTCGCGGGGTGCCGGCGGACTGCCAGTTCGGGGGCCTGCCGCCGGGTTCGCCCTCAGGGGGCCGGGTCGGCCAGCGCGGCCGCCCTTATCCTCCCCCTCCTATGGGAGACCAGGTCGGGGTCCGGATGCCCCCTTCGGGCAAACCCGGCGTCACCCCTCCA
>CAZJUL010000122.1:765-7822 GCA_964549095.1 uncultured Elusimicrobiaceae bacterium | reverse complement strand
ATCTGCAGCATGCTGCCGCGGATGCGGCTTTCCACTACGGCGCCGTCGAAACCGATCTCCACGCCGCCCAGCGCGCCCGTTTTAGAGGTGACGGCCCGGCTGAGGAGCCGTATGTTCGCGGGCAGGCGGAGCTCCACGCGCTTCATCCCCAGCTGGTCCATGTCCAGGCTGGCCTGCACTTTGCCCGCCCGGTCGGTGACGCACAGCCAGGCTATTTCCGGGTTCTCCTGCTTGACCAGTTTCAGGTAATTCACCAGCAGCAGGGGGTCCCGGGTCAGGTAGGTCTCCCTGACTATGCCGACGGTGTTGTCCAGCGCGGTGGTCTGCCGGAGGTCCGCCTCGCTGCGCAGCAGCTTCTCGTTGGCCGCGATAAGGCTGAAGGAGATGAAAGCCAGCATCGCCGCTATCAGCAGGCTTATCATCAGGAAGAATTTGTTCTGCAGCTTCATGGCGCGTCCTCGGGAACGGGCACCGGGATCTCGGGTATCTGCGGGATGATGACGACGGCCCCGGCGGGCAGCTTTTGCGGGTCTTTAAGCTTCGGGTTGGCGTCCCGGATCAGCGTCCATTTCCCGGCGTCCCCGAAGAAAGTCTCGGCCAGGCTGCGCATGGTGTCCCCGCTCCTGGCCGTGTAGCGTATCCCTTCGGGCGCGGGGGCGGGTTCCCGCTGCGTTCTTTCCTGCTTCAGTTCAGTAAGCGTCCTTTCCAGCGATTTCCTGGTCCAGTCGTTAGCCGGGTCCAGTTCAAGGCTCTTTCTGAAGGACTGCGCGGCTTTTTCAAGCAGGCGGCGGCTGTACTGGCGCATCCCTTCCCGGAAAAATTCCTGCGCCTTCTCCGGGTTCGGTGAAATCTTATCAAATTCCGGTTTCGCTTTAAAGGTCCCGGCCGACGGGGGTGTCGCCGCTTTTTCGGCCCCTTCCGTAATGCCGGCAGGCAGGGGCGCGGCGCCCTGTACCGCCGGCGCCGCGGCGGGTGCGGCGGGCGTCTGTTTCTTCTGCCGCTCTATTTCAGTTTCAAGCTTCTCTACTTCGTCCTGCAGCTGTTTGGTTTTCTTTTCTGCCTGCGCAGCGCGGCGCTGCATCTTCGCCATCTCTACGCCGTAAGGAGCGTTCCCGATCTCCCAGGATACGGCCCTGACCGCCGCGCGGCCGAAGCGCGCCGTCAAAGAGACGCGGTGGGTGCCGTAGGTGTTTTCCAGCGTCAGGCCGGTAAGGGGCATCAGGAAGGAATAATCGGCCTGCAGGCCGTTCACGCGGTAGCCCAGCCCCAGCGTGAACTGCCTCGAGTCGCGGCTGCCGGCCGCGAAGGAGCTGCGCAGCGCGAAGCTGGCGTTCCTGCCCGGGCGCCACCATTTCTCGGCGGCGAAAACGGCCTCGTAATCCCTGGCTCCCCGTATGAATTCCCGGGTCCGGAATTCATAGGCCAGCAGGAGCGACTGCGTCCTGCGGGCGGCCCCGAGCCGGACCAGCGCCGGCACCTTACCGGTGCCGGAGAGGGACACTTCCGGCTGGTTGACGTTCTGCAGGGACAGGCCGAAGCTGTAGCCGTCCGCCGGCTCGTAGAGGACGCCCAGGTCCATCCCAAGGCCGGAGGCGGACTCCCCGTCCGCGAACACGGCGTCGGCCGTGCCGGTGACCGAGCCGCTGTCGCTATAGTTCAGCTGCGGGGCCTGTACCGCTATCCGCAGCTGCTTCAGGGCGGCGCCGAAGGCCAGCTTGTCGTTCACGGCGTGGCCGTAACCGAGCGAGAGCGTTCTTTCCTGGTAGAGGCTGGAGAGCCGCGTTTCCATCCAGCCCAGGCCGAAGCCGCCGGGCGCAGTGAGCGGCCTGCCGTAGAGGAGCTGGAAGGCGGAGATATTGGACCCGTCGTCCAGCCCTGTGAAGAGCTTGTTGTACGAAGAGCTGACTTCGTCGCGGTCCAGGTAGGCCAGGCCGGCCGGGTTATGCAGCAGGGAGTTGGCGTCCCCGCCGAGCGCGGCGCAGGCGTCCCCGAGGCCGCTCTGGCGGGCGCCGGCGTCGGGGAACTCGAAAGCGGCGAACGAGGCAGCGGGCGCCAGGCAGAGCGCGGCGCCGAAGGCGGCAAGCAGGGCGCGCAGCGCGGCCCGCCGCCCGCCTTGCAGCCTCCTGTTCCCGGCTTTTTGCGTTATCGGTCTCATTTCGCCACCACCACTGTCCCGGTAACCGTCTTGCCGCCTATCCTGACCTTATAAATGTATATCCCGGCGGGGACGGCCCTGCCCGCGCCGGTCTTCCCGTCCCAGACCAGCGAAGAATCCTGGACCGGCCCCGTGCGCAGGCTGCTGACGAGCGCGCCCCTCAGGTCGTAAATTTTGCCTTCCTTGATCCCGTCCGTCGCCGCGAAGAAGAAAAAGACCCGGTCGTTCACGCCGTCGCCATTGGGCGTGATGGTGCGCGGGTAAGGAGAGCCGTCGGACAGGACCTCGTCCGACGCCGTGCTCACCATCCTCAGCTGGTAAGTCCCCGGGCTGGCGGTGAGCACGCTGACGGTCCCTTCCGCGAAATCGAGATAACCGCCCAGGTTGATATACCGGGCGCCGTTATGCCAGAAAATTGCGGGCTTCTTGTTCGTATAGGCGAGCGGCGAGACGGGAGAGGGCCCGTTCCTGAACCCGAAGGAAACGCTGATCAGCGGCCGGGAGAAGGTGAAGCCGGTCACCGGCTGGTTGTTCTCCGCGCGCCGCACCTCGAAGCGGTAGGATTTCAGCACGTCGCCGGTTTCGTCGGCGGTCAGCCGGACCGGGACTATCACCAGGTCGCTGCCGGTGGAATTGTTCTCGCTGCGCAGCTCCGTGCCTATGGTGTCCGGGACGGTTATGACGGTCTGCCCGTCGTCGCAGATGACCGTGACGGCCGGGCTGCTGGAGGAATTGACCATTACTGAATCGGGGGATTCGTTCCCGGCTGTGTCCACCGCGCGCACTTTATAGTAGAAAGCCTGGCCGGCGACCGTTTCCGTGAACCAGGTCTGGGCGGTGTCAAAGACCGCCGCGGTGGATGAGAACGGCCCGGTAAATTTATAGACGCGGTAACCCGCAATATCGGTAAGGGCGGTCCCGTCCAGGTTCGTGGTGACGGTGTCCCAGCTGATAGTGAAGGTCTGGCTGTCGGGCGAGAGCTGGCCCGAAACGCCGCCGGGCATCGCCGGAGGCAGCTGCGGAGCGTTGGGCGCCCCGCGCGCGACGGTGGGGGAGGATTCGTAGGCGGGGCCCGGCGGCCCGTCGTCCACCGCCGTCAGGTGGTAGAAATATATTTTCCCGTTCTCCACGCCGGTGTCCAGCCAGGAGGTTCCCGCAGTGGAGGCGACCACGGTGAAATTCATTGCGTCCGCGGAGCGCGAGATCCTGTAATAAGCGAAGTCCGCGGTTTTTTCAGCCGACGACAGGTCGGTCCAGCTCAGCAGCACCTGCGCGTCGCCGCTCGCGGCCGCGAAGTCCTGCGGGGTGCGCGGCACCAGGTCAGTGGTCCTGCCGGACGCGGTAGAGACGGCCGACCAGAAGTCCCTCGCGAACCCTATATCGTCGGCGGAGCGGACCCCGTAGTAGTAGGTCGCTCCGAAGGCCAGGGCGGCTGCGTGGTCCGGCGCCCCCGCGCCGACCGTCCGAACGGCCTGGCTGCCCGCCGCCTCTGAGTAGAAGCTCTGGAAGACGAAGCCGGCGGGGCTGTTCCACCACGCCGCGGCGCTTCCTCCTATATCCGCGACGGAGAAGGTCTGGATGCGCAGCTGGTAGGCTTCAGGAACGCTTCCCGGGAATACGTCAGGCACCGTCCAGGAAAGGTTCAGCTGTCCTTCTGCCGCGGCTGTTGAGGCCCTCAGGTCCGTTATGGTGTCCGGGGGCACTCCGGCAAAGGGCTGGACGGAAATAACGGCGTCCGCGTAGACGGCGCACAGGCCCGCGGCGGGGGCAAAAAGCCCCAGCGCCGCGGATAGCGCTATCCGCGGTAAAATCGGCCGTATCATTGTCAGCCAGTCCTTCTTCGTAACCCGCTCCTTATGCCCGGCTCATATCCGCCCAAGCGGAGACGCCGGACCCAAAGCGCGCTTCCCGCCCCGCCTTACTGCGCGGCGGCGCTGAAGCGCACCGTTATGGTCTTCGCGCTCTGGTTGCTTATCGAGGCCGGCATATCCAGCCTGAACCAGAGGTCGACGCTGCCCGCGACCGGCAGCACCGGGCTGCTCAACCCGTCCTGCGCCGTGAGCGCCGAGGAGTTGGCCAGGGCCCCGAACTTGGTGCCGGAGCCGAACGCTGCCAGCCCCACGCGCGAAGAGCCGGTGGCGCAGTACAGGGTATAGCTGTCTATGGTCCCCGTGCTGGCTACCGCCACCCAGTCCGCCGGGTTGGCCTGTATCGCCTTGGTCACGCTCACGTTCACATTGCCCGAGTTGCTCAGAGTGAGCGCCGTGGCCGAGTTGCTGGACGAGGCGACGTCGAGGCTGCCGAAGGCGTAGCTCGACGGGCTCAGGTTCAGCGATACGCTCGCTACCGGCGTCACCGTGATGGTGCCGTCGGCGTAATCCACCGCCAGGCACGGGCTTTGCAATGCGGCGCACAGCAGGGCCGCAAGGGCCAGGTACTTCATCCTTTTTCTTTTCATACTTTATTCTCCGCTCTTCCTTGTTCTATAAGTTAAACCTTTTCCGCTACTTCGCCGTGTTCACGTAAATATTGCCGAACACCTCCACCGGTATTTCCCTGTCGCTCAGGACGGCCTGGATCACGAATACATACTTTTTCCCGCGGTGTTCCGGGGCGTCGGGTATCTCCAGCACCAGTTCTTTGGGGCCTTTCATGCTGCCGCCGCCCACCTTCAGGGACCCGGGTTTTATTTTGAGCCAGTTCGGGTCCGGCGCGTTCTCGAAACCGGCCGGCGGCGCTGCTTCGGCAGGAGGCTTGACGCTTTTCAGGCTGAACTTCAGTTTCTGTGCGCCGCGGTTGATTATGGAAACCGCCGTTCCCTTTTCCTTCGTCAGGCTGATCTTCTTTCCCGGTTCCAGGAATCCCGGCACCTGCTGCGACTGCGGCTCGAGCGTGAAGTTAAGCGTCTGATAGATCCCTTGCTTCTGCAGGCGCGCCACTTCTTCCGGTCCCGGGCCGCCGACGGTGAACCTCAGGCGGCTTTGCAGCGCCGTCAGGAAGGCCAGGCCGGTAGTTTCTCCGGGCGGCGGGTCCGCGGTGCGGCACAGGATGTGCGCCTGGAAATTGCGGCCGGCGTACTGCGGGTCGTCCGGGACCTGGAGTATGATGTCGACTACGCCCGTCTGCCCGGCTTCCAGGCGCAGCTTGTCCGGCACGGTCCTTACCCACGACAGGTCGGGGACAGCCTCGTAGCCGGGCTTGAGCTGGTTGGCCTGCGGTATTTCGGCCTGGACGGTCACGTCAGCGGGGCCGCCGCCGGAATTGACGACGCGGTAAGGCAGATTGCGCATGGTCCTCAGGTTGTAGATCTTGCCGGGGACCACGTATTCCATTATCACGTCCGCGAATTTGGTCGAAAGCATGGACTGGGCGCAGGCGTCATACGCGCCGGCCGCCAGGACCGCGAAAATTATAAAGCCTCGTTTCATCGTAGTAAGCTCCTTCATATCCTCACGGCTGCGCCGCCTCTATAGTGAATTTAAGGGCCTGCGGCTGTATGCTGTATGACGAGACCGGCATATCCAGCCTGAGCCAGATCTTGCGCTGCTGTCCGGCGGGAACGGCGACGCCGGTCTGGGCGTCGTTCACGGTATAGCGGCCGCCCTGGGCCGTTTCCTGGCCCGCCTGGCTTGTCCCGGTCACCAGGTCTTCGTCGCCGTAATCAGCCAGGCCCGGCCTCGTGTCGTGCAGGACGGCCCTTAACAGCAGCTTGTTATGCGCCGGGGCCGTGGCGGGCGAATCCCATACCAGCCACTGGCTGCCGGGTGTCATGGTCGCGGCCTTTATTGAGAAATTAACGTCCACGTTCCCCGTGTTGGTGATAGTCAGGTTCGTGGCCGAGTTGGTGGAAGTGTTCAGGTAGATCTCGCCGTAGGCGTAGGTTGTCGGCAGGATGGAGAGCGACAGGATGACGTCCAGGCCCGCGGAGACCGCCGGCGCGAAATTCGGCCGGCCGGTCCAGTTCAGGCTGCCTGCGCGGAAATAATAAGTCTTGCCGCCGGCCAGGTTCTCGACGGTCAGCGTGCTCAAGGCCACGTCAGCCGTGGCGGAAGAGCCGCAGAGGGGCGTGAAGCCCGGGTCCGTGGAAACTTCCAGCAGATAGCCTTCGGCGGAAGCGCTGGAGGGGGAAACGGGCAGGGCCTGCCAGTTGACCGCGGCCGAGGTGGTCCACAGGGCGTATACCTGGACGCCCGAAACGGCGCCGGCCAAAGTTATTGTGGAGCCCAGGGCGGCGTAAGCCGAGGCGTTGTTCCCGGCATAAGCGTAGACCCGCGCGTAATTGGTGGAGTTCGGGGCCAGCGCGGTAAGAACGGCGGAAAGGCCGGCCGTATCTGAAGATATGAGCGTACCGTTGAAATTGGAGTCGGTGGAAACCTGCGCTATATAACGCGCAGCGGGGCAGTTGAAAGGCGAGGTGGTCCAATGCAGCGTAAAGCTTGAGCTGAAAACGGTTGTCAGCGAAGGGGAAGCCCCCTCCGGCGCGTATACCAGGGCCTGGGCGGTAGCGCCGTTGGACAGGTAGCCCCAGCCGTGCCAGACGGCCCTGGCCCTGATGGCGAAGTAATAAGTGGTGCCGCCTTCCAGCCCGGGGACTACCAGTTGTTCCGCCGTTCCGGGCGCCGCGGGTGAGGGGAGCGCGATATAGTCGGTAACCGGCGTCGCCTGCCAGAACTTGGCTTCGCTCAGCACCGGCGCGTCGGCCTCTATGGTCGAGAGGCGTATTTCATACGCGTCCGCGGCGCCCGCGAAGCCGTCCGCGGCCGGGGCGGTCCAGTCCAGCACTATCGTTCCGCCGGAGGCGCCCCTTGAGGCGGTAAAACCGAGGGTCGTTTCAGGCCAGGCCGCCAGTGCGGCGAAGCCGGGCTGCAGGATGTGGTTGGCGGAGGGATAGCTGGAGAGGCC
>CAZJUL010000122.1:0-755 GCA_964549095.1 uncultured Elusimicrobiaceae bacterium | reverse complement strand
CGTTCACTACAGCCGGCAGGATATTATCGGACGCGCCGCCGAAGGAGCCGGCCCGGGCAAAAGAATACATTCCCTGTAATGCCAGGCAAAGCCCAAACAGCAGAGTGCCGCTTGTTGCGGCTTTTTTGCGCTGCTTATCCGCCTTCATATATCCTTTCAGTTCCGACCGCGCTTTACTACATATAGAAGCAATAACTATTCAAAATGGTATTCCTTAACAGAAAACGCCTATGGCTCCAATGCCAGCGGCGCATAGCCTCCGGGGGCTGCGCTTGTGGAAATACTTAATTTGTTCAAGCCTGTATCGTAACAGAACTGGCCCAGGGCGGCGGGAGACAGGGCTTCACAATCCGCGGAGGTAAAGACCGTGACCGCCTGCGCTATGGCGCCTGTAAGTTTCGAGGCGTCCACCAGGCCGGCCGCCGTGGTAATGGTTTCCAGGCCGGAGCCGGCTTTTATAACGCCGCGGACTTCGACATCTCCGGTCGCGGTCACGCTGGACGCCGTTATCCCGCCGGAGAAACTTGCCGAGGCGGCCACAACGCCATAAGTTACGGCTACGCCGTCCGGGCTATTGAATGTTTTTGCGCCGGTAATCGTATCCGTGCTTACGGAATAGACCGCGGTCGAAAGCGCCACCTGTATCGGCGTAATAGCGGCTGTTACTGTCGAAAGGTCTATCTTGCTGGTGGCCAGGCTGGTTATCCAGGCCGGATCGGAGTAGCTTCCGACAGTGTAAACGCCGGTGGAGAGTG
>CAZJUL010000121.1:0-7887 GCA_964549095.1 uncultured Elusimicrobiaceae bacterium | reverse complement strand
CCGACTAGAAGCGCGCCGCCGCCCTGATAATGGGCAACAACCCCCTCGGCGGCGTCTGCGGCGTGGTCTGCCCGGACAAGCACTGCATGAAGTCCTGCACGCGCGCGACCTTCGACACGCCGATCAACATACCGGCCGTGCAGGCGGCGATAGTAAAGAAGGCCAACGACCTCGGCGTGATGCCGGAATTCGCGAAGGCCAAGCCCAACGGGCGCAAAGTGGCCGTAGTGGGCGCCGGGCCGGCCGGTTTCGGCGCGGCGGCCGTGCTGGCGCAGAAGGGCTACAAAGTGGATATATTCGACGCGGCCAAGTCGGCCGGCGGGATGTGCAACCTGATACCCGATTCGCGGCTGGACAAGAAAGTGCTGAAGTCCGACCTGGATTTCATAGCCACGCTGGGCGCCGTGTCCATAAAGTACGGCCACAAGGTCCCGAACCCGGCTAAGCTCGCCGACAACTACGACGCCGTGCTGGTGACCACCGGCCTGGACGACCCGATAAAGCTCAGGATGCAGGGCGAAGAGGCGGCCGTCGCCTGGGTGGATTTCCTGAAGACCCCCGCCAAGTACCGCGTCAAGGGCCGCCGCGTGGCCATCATCGGCGGCGGCGCCGTGGCCGCTGACTGCGCCGAGATAGCGCATGCCGGCGGGGCCGCGCACATCGAACTTTTCTCGCTGGAGAAGCTGGGCGAAATGCCGCTTACCTCCAAAGAGCTGAAGGGCATACTGGACTGCGGCATACACGTCAGCGGCCGCATAGCCGTGAAGCAGATAGTGGCGAAAGGCGGCAAGATCACCGGGCTTAAAACGCTGAAGGTGGCCCTGCCCAAGGGCAAGAAGTTCCACCCGCGGGCGATAAAGGACGTGCCCGGCACGGAGCAGACGCGCAGCGACATCGATTTCGTGATCATAGCCGCCGGCAGCCGGCCCAGCTTCAAGGCCGACGGGGCCAAGGGAGTGTTCTACGCCGGCGACCTGGCCAACGGGCCGACCACCGTAGTGGAAGCTGTGGCCGCGGGCAAGAACTCCGCGCTGACCGTGGACACCTTCGTGACCGGCGCCAAGAACCGCCACTTCGACAGCAATATCAAGAGCGCCGTAACGCTGGCCGGCAGGAAGCTGCAGCCCGTTTCCCTGGAAGCGGATTTCTTCGGCAGGAAGATCATCTCGCCGTTCCTGCTTTCGGCCGCCCCCCCTTCCGACGGCTACGAGCAGATGAAGCTGGCCTACGAAGCCGGCTGGGCGGGCGGCGTGATGAAGACCGCCTTCGACAATGTGCCGATACACATCCCCGGCGAATACATGTTCGCCTTCACGCAGTCCACCTACGCCAACTGCGACAATGTCTCCGGCCATTCCATAGACCGCGTCTGCAAAGAGATGCAGAAGCTGCGCGCGGAATTCCCCGACAGGCTGACCATGGCCTCCACCGGCGGCCCGGTCACCGGCAACGACGACAACGACCGGAAGGGCTGGCAGCACAACACGAAGAAGCTCGAGGACGGCGGCGCGATGGGCATTGAGTACAGCCTCTCCTGCCCGCAGGGCGGCGACGGCACCAAGGGCGACATCGTTTCGCAGGACGCGGAGCTGACGGCCAAGATAATCAGCTGGGTTATGGAAGCCGGCAGGCCGGAGATACCCAAGCTGTTCAAGCTTACCGCCGCGGTCACCGCCATCTACCCGATAATCACGGCCATCAAGGAAGTTTTCGCCAAGTATCCGGACAAGAAAGCCGGCGTCACGCTGGCCAACACCTTCCCCACGCTGGCCTTCCGCAAAGGCGCGAAGAAGACCTGGGAAGAGGGAATAGTGGTCGGGATGAGCGGCGAGGGCGTGATACCGATAAGCAACCTGACGCTGGCCAACGTGTCGAAGCTAGGCGTGGCGGTGTCCGGCAACGGCGGCCCGATGGATTACAAGTCCGCGGCGCATTTCCTGGCCCTGGGCGCCAGGACCGTGCAGTTCTGCACCGTGGTGATGAAGAACGGCTACGGCGTGATAGACGACCTGCACGCGGGCCTGAGCCATATGATGCAGGAGCGCGGCATCAAGTCGGTGAACGAGCTGATCGGCAGGGCTATGCCGAACCCGGTGACCGGCTTCATGGAGCTGACGGCCACCAAGAAGATCTCCGCCGTGAACGCGGAGCTCTGCATTCACTGCGGCAACTGCACGCGCTGCCCGTACCTGGCCATCAAGCTGGATAAGGACAAGGTGCCGGCGACGGACGCCGAAAGGTGCATAGGCTGCTCTATCTGCACGCAGAAGTGCCCTTCCGGCGCGCTGTATATGCGGGACCGGACGAAGAAAGAGCTGATGTCGCTTTGCGAAGCGTAAACTTGAAGGAGAACAACAAATGGCGAATACCTTACTGATCAAGAACGGCACCATAGTCACCCTGGGCGAGCGCAGCCGCGTGCTGCGCGACCACGCTATACTGTGCGAGAACGGCAAGATAAAGAAGATAGGCCACAAGAAGGACTTCAAGGGCAAGTATTCCAAGGTCATAGACGCGCACGGAAAAGTGGTCCTGCCGGGCTTCATCAACGCGCACATGCATTTCTACAGCACCATGGCGCGCGGCCTGGGCAAGGCCGAGCCGTCCCGGAATTTCCAGGAAGTGCTGGAGAACCTGTGGTGGCGGCTGGACAAGAAGCTGACCATCGCCGACTCCTACTACAGCGCCGTCATCCCGCTGATAGCCGCCATCAGGGCCGGCACCACCACCTTCATAGACCACCACGCCAGCCCCTTCGCCGTGAAGGGCTCGCTGAAGGCCATAGAGAAGGCCGTGCGCGAGACCGGCCTGCGCGCCTGTCTTTGCTACGAACTCTCCGACCGCGACGGCAAGAAGATCACGGAAGAGGGCCTGGAAGAGAACACCGAATTCATAAAGTACGCCAACGCTCTGGACGACAACCAGATAAAGGCGATGTTCGGCCTGCACGCCTCGTTCACCGTCACCGACGCCACCCTTGAAGAGGCGGCGTACCGCGGCCACAGCCTGAAGGCCGGCTTCCACATCCACACGGCCGAATCGCAGGGCGACCAGCTTTACGCAGAAGCCCACTACAAGATGCGCGTGGTGGAGCGCCTGGAGAAGTTCGGCATACTGGGCCCGAAGTCCATAGCGGCCCACTGCGTGCACGTGACCGAGAAGGAGATGGACATCCTGCACCGGACGCACACGCCGGTGGCGCACAACCCGCAGTCCAACGCCAATAACGCGGTAGGCATAGCCGACATAGTGAGGATGATGAAGAAGGGCGTGCTGGTGGGCCTGGGCACCGACGCGATGACCGTGAACATGATGGAAGAGGTCAGGACCGGGGTCTGGCTGCAGCACCTGAAGAACGACCCGTCCGTCGGCTTCTGCGAGCCGGTAGTGGCCCTGCTGGTCAACAACGCCGAGATAGCCAACCGGCATTTCACCGGCCTGGGCGTGCTGAAGGAAGGCTTCGCGGCGGACATCATCCTGATGGATTATTTCTCCCCCACGCCTTTCGAGGCCGACAACTTCTTCGGCCACCTGGTCTTCGGCCTGTCGCAGTGCCAGGTAGACACCACGATAGCCGCCGGCAAGGTGCTGATGGAGAACAAGAAGCTGAAGCTGGACCTGGACGAGGAAGCGATAGCGAAGAAATCCGCCGAGCTCTCCAGGAAGCTCTGGAGCCGCTTCTAGCCGTCCGCGGCCCTTAAAATAAAAAAGCCCCGAAAGGGGCTTTTTTATTGCGGCGGGGAATGGCGTTATTTCTTTTTTGCGAGCGTCGTCTTGATGGCTTCTATCAGCTCAGCGGCCTCGAAAGGCTTGGAGAAGAAGGCGGAGACCTGCGGGATGGTCTCGAACATGCACTTTGAAGTGGTGAGGGCGGACATCACGATCAGGGGCAGGTCGTTGAGGTCCGGATCGTCTACTATGCGGTGCGCCAGCGAATAGCCGTCCAGGCCGGGCAGCATCACGTCCATCACCAGCAGGTCCGGCTTGTCGGCGTGCAGCATATTCAGGACTTCTGCGCCGTTGTCGCAGAGCTTGACCGAGCAGCCCACGCCCTCGAGCGCTTCCTGCAGCAGCCTGGAAAGCTCCAGGTCGTCATCAACCAGCAGTATCTTGTGATTCCCCATATCGTTTATTAAACACAAATATTAACGGACGGTCAATACGCCGTTCAGAACGTCTGCGTGACCTTGTTGAGGCCCCGCGGGCTGTCCGGGTTCAGGCCTTTCGCCAGGGCCAGGTGCAGGGCGGTCAGTTTCATCTCTATGTCGGCCTGGAGGCAGTTGAAAGGGAATTTCCCGGCGGCGGGGGCCACTATGCGGTACGGGGTGCCCCTTTCGTCCAGGGCCTGCTTCACCTTGCGCATATCCTCCGGCAGTTCCCGGGACGGGCTGAACAGGAAAGCGAAATCCTTTGAGGTGTAGGCGCCGACCGGCCCGTGCAGGAATTCGGCGGCTGAATAGCCCAGCGCGTGCGCTTTGGCCATCTCCCTGAACTTCAGCGCGGAATCGTCGGCGACGGCGTTGTACGGCCCGCGCCCGACGAAGCCTATCACCCCGGCTTTTTTCAGGAGCGGCCAGTAATCCGCCGCGGCAGGCTCGAACCAGTCGGACAGGAAATCCCTGATAAGCGACTCGGTCCGGCTGAAATCTTTTTTGCTGAAGCAGCCGCTCCAGACCTGCGCAGTCCACAGCGCCGCCCAGAGCTGCAGGATAAAGCTCTTGGTGGCCGCCACCGGCAGCTCTTTGGAATCCGACAGCAGTATATGCCGGTCGGCGCTGCGCGCCAGCGGGTTCGCCTTCAGGTCCGGCTCGTTAGTCACCGCCACCGTTCTGGCCCCCCAGCCCTTCAGCTTCCTGACGCAGGCGGTGATATCCTTGCTTTTACCGGACTGGGAAAAAGCCCAGACCGCGCTGCCCTTAAAATGCAGCGGCACGCGCGCCTCGAAGATGGCGTGCGGGTGGATGAAATTAGTGATAACGCCGGAATAGCGCTCCCAGATATACTTGGCGAAAAGCGTGGCGTTGCCCGACGAACCGCGGCCGACGAGGTAGACCACTCCGTCCTTCGACTTCAGGGCACGGGCCTTCAGGCCGGCTGCGCGACGGGAGAAATCCCCGAGCAGGGCCGGTATCTCCATTATGTCTTTGTAGGTGAGGGTATCCTGCGGCTTCATCATTTTTTCTTCGCCTTCTTCAGTTTTTTCATCGCGCTTTCTATGTCTTTCTGGTCCAGGCCGGTGCGGCCGTAATGGGCGTGCTCTATGGGCGAATCCGGGCAGATGTAGGTGCCGCGCCTGACGCCTTTGGGGTCCTTCACCAGGCCCAGCCAGAGCAGCCACGGATGCGGGTTGGAGAAATCCTTCGCCAGCAGCTCCGGGCCGCTGCGCGCCAGCGCCGCCGCCTCCCCGAAACCGCAGGTGACGCCCGCCGAGTGGTAGCCGGCCTCTTTAGCCGCCTCTATGTCCTTGTGCGTATCGCCGATTACGTAAACATCCCCCGGGTTTACCTCGGTCTTGAGCAGCTTGCCGGCGCGCTCCACGGCCTTCATCAGCATGCGGCTCCTGATATGGGAGTCGCAGCCGTACCCGCCGAAGGCGAAATACTTTATGAGCCCGGAAGGCTTCAGCTTGATGAAAGCGCCCTCCTTCAGGTTGCCGGTGCCCAGCCCCACCATTACATCCTTGCACTTGCAAAGCGTTTTAAGCAGCTTCTCCGCGCCCCTGACCTTGAAATAATTTTTGCTTTTTATGGACTTGGCCACTTCCGTCGGCAGGTAGGCCACATACCTGCGCTCCATCTCACTGACCTGGCGCGCCGTCGGCTTCCTGCCCGTGGCCTGTATAAAAGCGGTCCTGAAATTTTCCTTATCAGTGGAGCCCTGCAGCTGGAACTTGGAGCAGATATCGTCCACGCCGCACATATCCTTGATGGCCAGGTTCAGGCCGCGCAGCCCCGCGCCGCCGGCCTTTATCAGCGTTCCGTCGATGTCGAAAAGAATGACTTTCATATGTAATAGCGTCTTGATACCGGGACAGTCAGAGGGTTCGCGGGTCCTGCCGGCGGTTTGGCTCTTCGGGCACGGCTCGCCACACCGTGGCTCGCCTCTTTCACTCGGCCCTCGCTCTTACGTAAGCTCGGGCCTCGCGAGGTCCCTCAGAGCCAAAACAGCCGTCACCCGCTCACTGTACTACCCGCTGGAAACCCAGAAGCACCTGAAAAACTTAAGCTTTCTGATAAACGACCTGCCCTTTCTTCACCGTCAGCTTGTTCAGGTTAGCGCCGAAATAATAGCACAGCTCCCGGTAATCGGAAGCGTCGAAGACCGCTATATCGGCCTGCAGCCCCGGCTGCAAAGAACCCAGCCGGCAGGACGCGCCCAGCGCCGCTGCGCCGTTGACCGTGGCGGCGCAAAGCGCCTCCTCCGGAGTCATCTTCATCTGCGTGCAGGCGGCGGACAGCACGAACTGCATATTCCAGCAGGGAGAAGTGCCCGGATTAAAATCCGTGGCCAGCGCCACGGGCACGCCCGCCGCTATGAAAGCCCTGGCGTCCGGATACTTAGAAAGCCCCAGGAAATAATTGGAAGCGGGCAGCAGCGCGGCCACCGTACCGGCCCGGCGCATAGCCGCCATTTCCCTCTTCCCCGCGTGATCCAGGTGGTCGGCGCTGACGGCCCCCGCCGCGGCCCCGGCCAGCGTGCCGCCGAACAGGGAAAGCTGCTCGGCGTGAATTTTGGGGATCAGGCCGGCGGCCTTGCAGGCCTGCAGGTAGGCGAAGCTCTCTTCGGGGCTGAAATAGCCCTTTTCGCAGAAGATGTCCGCGAACACCGCCAGCCCGTTGGCGCTCACCTCGGGCAGGATCTTTGACACTATGTGGAGCAGGTATTCTTTGGTGCCGCCGAATTCCGGCGGCACGGCGTGCGCCGACAGCAGCGTGGGCAGCATTTCCAGCCTGGTGCGGGCAGCCGCCGCCTTGACCGCGTAAAGTATTTTAAGCTCCGACTCCCTGTCCAGCCCGTAGCCGGTCTTCACCTCAACGGTGCCCGTGCCGCATTCCAGGAACCGCTCCGCCCGTTCTAGCAGCTGCGCCGCCGTGTCCGCGGGCCGCTGGCGGCGCACCGCCCGGACGCTGGAGATTATCCCCCCGCCTTTCGCCTTGATCTCCGCGTAGGCCGCGCCCTGCGTCCTGAGCGAGAAATCCCGGAGCCGCGGCTCGGCGAAGACGGCGTGGGTGTGGCTGTCCACGAAGGCCGGCATAGCGACGCCCTTCGTCCTGATGACGCGTGCCTTCTTAGCCAGCGGGTGGCGGAGCACCTCTTTTTCCGGCCCAGCGGCGCAGATCAGACCGCCTTCCGAAAGGACGGCGCCGCCCTTCACCAGCCCCACGGCGCCCTGCGCACGGCCGCAGCGCGGCGCGGCGGGACCTTTAAAAGTGAGAAGCTGGTCGAGGCCGGTTATCAGTAATGCCATTGTTTCAATACCGCTTCAGGATTTCTACCTGTAGTTCGTGAACTGCAGCGTTATGCCGAAATCGTGGCCGCGCAGCAGGGCCATTATGTTCTGCAGCTCGTCCTTGGAGCGGGACACCACGCGCAGCGTATCGGCCTGGATGGAGACCGTCGCCTTGAACTTGTTGTCCTTCACGAACTTCACCATCTCCTTGGCCTTGTCCTGCGGAATGCCCTGCTGTATCTTCACCGCCTGCTTGGCGGTGCCGCCCAGGGCGCTTTCCACCTTCTGAGGCTGGAAATTCTTCAGCGGCACGCCGCGCTTCGACAGCTTGGTCAGCAGCACGTCGTAGACCGCCTTCACCTTGAACTCGTCGGACGAGCTCAGCAGTATGGAATTCGCCTTCTTGTCGAAGGTGATCTCCGCCCTGATGTTCTTGA
>CAZJUL010000120.1:4115-8007 GCA_964549095.1 uncultured Elusimicrobiaceae bacterium | reverse complement strand
CGCTGGACGCCCAGACCCTGCAGGCCCCTTCGCCGGCCTGGCCCGCCGCGCCGGCGCTGGGCTCGATTTCGGGCTTCGGCATCCTTCCCTCGCCGGCCATGGCCAACGAGATCATCTACGCCGCCACCATCGACGGGCGGCTGGTGGCGGTAAGTTCTTCCGGGGTTTCGGCCGCCGCCGACATCGATATCTCAAGCCCTGCCTACGCTTCACCAGCCGTCTCGAACGGCATGGTGCTGGTCGCCACCTCCGGCGGGAAGCTCATCGCCTACAGCGCGGCCAGAACGGCCGCCCTCTCGTCCCCGGAAGCCGGCGCCGTAATGAACGGGACCGTGCCCGTAAAAGGATATATCTCAAATCCGGCCCTGGCCGGCTATACGCTTGAATACGGCGCCGGGGAAGAGCCGGCCGCTTGGCAGAACATCGTTTCCAGCGTTACCGCCGCCGCGGTGGAGGACGGGGTCCTGGCCGACTGGGATACCGCGGGCTTGGCCAACGGGGCTTATACTTTGCGGCTCACCGTACTGGAAAGCCCGGCTTCGGGCGCCGACACTACCGCCCGCCTGTCCCTCAGGCTCAATGCTGTCCCGCTGCCTCCCTCCGGTCTTACGGCCGCCGACGCGCCGGAAGACGGCGGCAACCGGGTTCAGCTGGGCTGGACGGCTTCCGTTTCCGCGGGCCTGACCGCCTACAGGATCTACAGGGACGCCGGGAGCGGCTTCGTCCTGCTGGCCTCCACCGGCGCGGACGCAGCGGGCTATACCGATTCTGCTGCCGTAACCGGCACCACCCTCACCTACGTGGTGAGGGCCTTCGACGGCTGGCTGGAATCCGCCGATTCCGGTCCCGCTTCGGCCTGCGCCGTGAATAACAGCGGCGACAGCACGGCGCCCGGCAAGGTTATGGACCTGCGCGGGGCGGACGGCCCCCTGCCCGGGATGGCCATACTTTACTGGAGCGCGCCGGGCGACGACGGGTACGTGGGCACGGCTTCCGGCTACGCGATAAGGTATACCTCCGCCGCGAGCTACGACTGGGGCGATTTCGACGGGGCCGCGCTGTCCGCCAGCACCCGGCCCGTGGACGGCCCGGCCGGCATTCCGGAAGCGGAGGAAGTGCACAGGCTTTTCGGCGGCGTCACCTACTATTTCGCGCTCAAGGCGGAAGATTCCATCCCCAATACCGGGCAGCTCTCCAACATTGCCACCTATTGCGTGCTCCTGGATCCCGCGCCGCCCCTGCCGCCCGCGGCGCTGTCCGTCGCGGACACCCCGGGAGACGCCGGCGGGAGCCTTACCCTTTCCTGGGAGTTGTCGCCGGACGATTCAGCGGACACCGAAGACGTGTACGGCTACAGGGTATACAGGCGCACCCAGGGCGCATCCTATGTTTCCAGCGCCCCGTACGCCTCGGTCTCCCGGGGCGTGAATTCCTATACCGACGCGGCCGCGTCCGCCGGCGTCCGATTCTATTACGCGGCCGCGGCTTTCGACAGCACTAATAATTCCCCGCTTTCCAACGAGTCTTACGGCATTTCCGCCGACAACTGGCGCTTCTTCGATTCCGCGCAGGGCGGCACCGTGCGGCTCGCCGACGGGACAGAAGTGGAGATACCCGGCAGCGCCGCCAGCCAGAACGACAACATTATGGTGGTCAAAGTGGACCCGCAGACCTTCCAGCCCCTGGCCCGGCTGAGGGCCAATACCGCGGCCAACCCCACCGGCGTCACCTACGCTGTGAAGTTCCAGAATCCCGCTACCAGGCTGGTGCTGCCCGCCCGCATAACCCTGCCCTACACGGACTCCGCGGTCTCCGGCATGGACCAGGAAAATCTCAGGATGTACGTGCTCAGCGGCGGCGCCTGGGCGCTGCTGAACACCTCGACGGTGGACACCGTCAGCAAAAAAGTGAGCGCCGAGACGCTGACACTGTCGACCTTCACCATCATGGAGTACGTGCCGTCCGGCGCGCTGCTCAGCGGTGAGTCCGTCTACACATATCCCAACCCCGCGAAGGGCGATACCGTCACGTTCAAATTCCTGCTCGCGGACAAGGCCTACGTTACCGTGGACGTTTACAACATCGCCGGCGAAAAGGTGGCGCGGCTGGAGAAGCCGAACTGCCCGGCCGGGATAGTTTCGGAGCTGGTATGGAGCGTCAAGAACACCGCCAGCGGGGTTTACCAGTACAGGGTGGAGGCCAGGAGCGCGTCGGGGACGAAGTCCCTGGTAAAACGCCTGGCGGTGATCCACTAGGGGACGGATTAGGGCTGAAGGATTGGAAGGGGAGTTATGAGAAAAGAGGCGGTAATTAAGGTTTTTGCGCTTATTTTAAAAGCCGCGCCGCCGGCGCGCGGTCTTCCGGGTATTTGTCTGGTTCTTTTCTTCGTCTCATTCTTCATCCTTCACGCTTCATCCCTCCACGCGGCGAAGATCTACCCCTCGGCCGGCACCACCTCCGCCGCCTTCCTCAAGGTCGGGGTCGGGGCCAGGGCCCTCGGCATGGCGGGGGCGTTCACGGCCGCCGCCGACGACCCGTACGCGCTTTACTGGAACCCGGCCGGCCTGGCGGCCATAGGCGGGGAAGGCCGCCTCGGCTTTTTCCATAACGATTATTTCCAGGGCCTCAAGCAGGAATACCTCGTTTACGCGGTCCCGGCCGAAAGGAGCCGGCTGCTGCGCCGGGTAAGCCCCGCTTCCGGGGTCTGGGCTTTCGGCCTGGATTATTTCCGCGTGCCGAAGGATATGGAGAGGCGGAGCGGGCTGAACGAAAGCGACCCGCTGGCCCCCATCTCGCTTTCGGAGGGCGATTTCGGGGCTTACGACCTGGCCCTGTCGCTGGGTTATGGGTGGAAGACCGAAGGCGGGACGGACCTCGGCGCCGCGTTCAAGGTGATCAGACAGAGCATCGACGACGAATCGGGCGGGTCTTTCGCGCTGGACCTGGGCGCCCGCCGCGATTTCAGCTGGCGCGGCGGGGATTATTCCGCGGGGCTGGCGGTACAGAATCTCGGCCCCGGCATAAAGTTCATCGGCGAGCGCTACGGCCTGCCGCTGAATTTCAAGGCGGGGCTAAGCCGCAAAACGGACGCGGGCGCCCTGCTGGCGCTGGACCTGAGCAAGCCGGTGGACAATTACCCGTCCCTCACGCTGGGCGTCGAATACCCGGTCACGAAACGGCTATGGCTGCGGTCCGGCTATAAGTACAGGCTGTACGGCAACGAACTCGGCGCCTGGTCCGGCTTCGCCGCCGGGCTGGGCCTGGCCTTCAACAGGTTCTCTTTCGATTACGCGTTCACGCCGTTCGGGGACCTGGGCAATTCACATAGGTTCTCTTTCGCGGTCAGGTTCGGCAGGTTCGAAGAGCCCTCGCTCAAAGCCAGGGCGGCTCCGGAAACGGGCGCGCTGGTGAACGGCAGGGCGGTCGTCTATGAAACCGCCCCGAAGCCCCTGCTGATGTCGCACAGGGGCGTGCAGTACGAGGTGCAGGCGACGGCGCCGGACACTGAACTTTATTCGATGACCTACAGGATCCTGGTGCGCGGCGAGGCCGTCGCCGGCCTGACCATGACGGAGGGGGAGCTGCCGCAGGAAGCGCTGAAGGATTTCCCGGCCGGGGCGAAGCCGCTGAAGGCCTGGCAGTTCGCGCAGGGGCCCGGCGGAGTGCAGGGGAAGATCGTTTTCAGGTTCAAACTGAACAAGGGGGCCGAGGCTGCGGCTCCGGTTTTGATGCATCGTGCCGGCAAAGGCTGGAAAGCCGCCGCGCTGGAATTGAAAACCTCGGACGAAACGCATTCCTACTTCGAGGCATCCGCCCCTTACGGCGAATACTACGTCCTTTCGGCGCCCGCCGGCAAGCCGTAACGGCCGGGAATAAAGGGGCCAAAGAGCCG
>CAZJUL010000120.1:0-4105 GCA_964549095.1 uncultured Elusimicrobiaceae bacterium | reverse complement strand
CTTCCTGAAAAAGGCCTCCTGAACCATAAGGTCAAAACCCTTTGTCCGGCGCCCCGCACGCATTGGCCGTTTGTTGCACACAGTGCCTGTTACGGCACCTGCGCACGCATTGGCCGTCTGTTGCACACAGTGCCTGTTGCGGCACCTGCGCACGCATTGTAAAAACGCCTATAAAATTGTTTAATCATATAGATACGAAAAGCCGCGGCCCGGCGTCCGCCTTTGGCGGGCGCGCCGCGTGTCATTTTGGTATGCCTGAATGCGGCCGCCATATGGCCGGGGCCATGATCAGTCCGGAGGAATAAAATGAGGATCCACCTGGTAGCGAGAAAGATAAAGCTTACCCAGCCCATCAAGGAATTCGTAGAGGTAAAGCTTGCCAAACTGCAGGAATACGTCGATAACATCGTGTGGGCGCAGGTCATAATCAATGTCGAGAAAAAGATCCACGCCGCCGAGGTGATAGTGCACGCCGGCCACCAGACCATGAAGGCCGCCGCCGAATCCGACGACCTGTATTCCGCCATAGACAAGGCGATGGTCAAGATGGAATCCCAGGTCAAGAAGTACAAGGAGAAGTTCTCCGAGCACCGCCACCAGACGGTCGACATGACCGAGTTCATCGCCTACGGCGCCCCCCAGGTCACCTTCTCCGTCATCAAGGACGTGCCGCTCCACCCGCTGACCAAGGAAGAGGCCGTCAGGGAAATGGAAAAGCTGGGCTTCAATTTCTGGCTGTTCATGGACAAGAACTCCAGGCAGATGCAGGTGGTCTTCAAGAGGCTGGACAGCACCTACGGCCTTCTGCAGCCCGTAAGGAAGTAAAGACGCCGGGGGCGGGCAGGCGGGCGAACGCGCTTCCGCCTCCGCCCCGACCCGGTCCCTGGAGAGATAATGCCGGAAAAGGAACAAGCCAACGCCATGACGGTGGGCGAACTGCTCGAGTCCCGGGGAAAGATCCTGGGGCTCAAGGCCGTAGTCGGCGCGCGGAACCTCTCGCGCAAGATCCTGGTCAGCGAGATCAACCGCCCGGGCCTGGCGGTGGCCGGGCACATGGAGCAGTTCCGCTCCGAGCGCATCCAGATCATCGGCAAAGGCGAATACGCCTACTGCCTGAAGGAATGCGGGAACAGGGCGGATAAGAAGCGCCTCACCGGGCACCTCCTGTCCATGCTCGGCCATCCCGACATCCCCTGCGTCATAGTCACCGGCGGGCTGAAGCCGCTGGCCGTCTTTAAAGAGGCCTGCCAGAAGAAGGGTGTGCCCCTGCTGACCACCGACATAGACACCTCGTCCTTCATCAGGGAACTGACCATCTACCTGGACGACAAGCTGGCCGCCATCACCTGCGCGCACGGCGTGCTGGTGAACGTCTACGGCCTGGGCGTGCTCATCCAGGGCGATTCCGGCGTGGGAAAATCGGAGTGCGCGCTGGAGCTGCTTAAAAGGGGCCACGTCCTGATCGCCGACGACATAGTGGAGGTCAAGCGCAGGATAGGCTATATGCTGATGGGGAGCTCCCCGAAGAACCTCAAGCATTACATGGAAGTCCGGGGCCTCGGCATCATAGACGTGGAGCTGCTTTTCGGCATCGGCTCCATAATGGACCAGTCGCTGATAGAGATGCACGTGAAGCTGGAATGCGTGGCGCCCGGCGGCCTGAACCTGTCCAATTACGACCGCACCGGGCTGTCCACCAGCGAGGTCACCATCCTGGACGTGCCGATACCGAGCCTGCGGCTCCCGGTCACGCCCGGCCGGAACCTGGCCGTGCTGATAGAGGTGGCGTCGCTGAACCAGCGGCTCAAGAACCAGGGCTACTTCGTGGCCAAGAAGTTCAACGAGAGCCTGATAAAAGAGATAGGCGGCAAGAAAAGGTGACGGGCGGAAATAAAACTATGCTGCAGACGGCCAAAGGCAAGATATTCATAATCACCGGCATGTCCGGCGCGGGCAAAAGCCAGGCGCTGAAATGCTTCGAGGATTTCGGCTTTTACTGCGTGGACAACCTGCCGGTGGCGCTGATCCCCACCTTCTCCGAACTGATAAAGAAGCACCGGCATTTCCGGAACATCGCGCTGGGCATAGACGTGCGCGAGGGCCGCTTCTTCAGGGGGTTCGTGCAGTCGCTGGACACGCTGAGGCGGCTCGGCCTGGATTACAAGATAATCTTCCTGGACGCCCCGGACGAGGTGATACTGCAGCGCTTCTCCGAGACCCGTCACCGCCACCCCCTGGGCAAGAACATAGTCCAGGCGGTCAGGGAGGAGCGCAGGATACTGTCGGAGCTCAAGGGGAAAGCCAACAAGGTGATAGACACGGCCAAGCTGACGCTGGGCGAGCTGAAGGAAATACTTTCCGGCGCCCTGGAGCTTAAGCGCTCCACCGAAATGAAGCTTTCCGTCATCTCTTTCGGCTACAAGTACGGCATCCCGCTGGACGCGGACCTGGTTATGGACGTGCGGTTCCTCCCCAACCCCAACTATATACCTTCGCTGAAGGACAAGACCGGCCTGGACAAGCCGGTGGGCGACTATATCAGGAACAAGCCGCACTTCAGGACCTTCCTGAAGAACTACACGGACCAGATAAAGGACCTGCTGCCGCTCTATATCAAGGAGGGCAAGTCCTACCTTACCATAGCCATCGGCTGCACCGGCGGGAAGCACAGGAGCGTCTTCATCGCGCACAGCATCGCGGAGTGCCTCTCTAAGTTCGGTTTTTCCGCGTCCGAGTACCACAGGGACATCCGGAAGAAGTAGGAAGCCGGAGGCAGCCCGGGTCCCTGCGTCTCGTTCCCCGCCCCTATTTCTGAAATTCAACCGGTATGATAAATATCATCGTTATAACGCACGGGGAATTCGGCGCCTACCTGATCGAGGCGGCCGAGGGGATAGTGGGCGTCCAGCACGAGGGGCTGAAGAATATTTCCATCTCCCAGCGCATGTCGCTGGAGAAGATCAGGAGCGTCATCGAGGAAGGCATAGCGGAGATGGCCTCGCCCGACGGGATAATTTTCCTGATAGACATGCCCGGCGGCACGCCCATGAACGTCGTGCTGCCGCTGGTCAAGGACATGCCGAAGACCGCCGTCGTGTGCGGGGTCAACATCAACATGCTTACCTCGGTGTTCGCCTACCGCCAGGCCTTCGGCCTGGACGAACTGGTGGACAAGCTGCTGGAAGACGGCAAAAAGGCCATCTGCGAAGTAAAAAGCCTGCTGCTGGGCGCAAAACGGAAGTAGGCGTCCCGGCCGGGTTTTGGATACGGTTTTAACAGGAAGGTGCGTTTATGCCCGTAGTTCTGTACAGGGTGGACGACAGGCTGGTGCACGGCCAGGTGGTGGAATCCTGGGTGCCGCACCTGAAGGCCGGGGAACTGGTGGTGGTCTCGGACGCGGTCGCGGCCGACGAGGTGCGCCGGGCCATAATGCGCTTCGCCACCCCCGAGGACGTGGAGCTGAAGATCCTGACGGTGCAGGACGCCTTCGCCTACCTGAACGGCGCGCCGGGCGCGCGGAACATACTGGTGCTGCTGCCGGGCCTCAAAGAGGCGGCGGACCTGCTGTCGAAAGGGCTGCAGATCCCCTCGCTGAACATAGGCGGCATGCATTATTCGGCCGGCAAGAACATGTCCATAGGCAAGGCCATCTTCCTGAGCGACGATGATTGCGGCCTGCTGAAATTCCTGGCCGGGGCGGGCGTGGAGCTGGAAGGCCGCGGCGTGCCTTCAGACAGGCCCATCAACCCGATGGACGCGCTGGTCGGCCGATCCGGCGGCGTATGATCTTTACGGCATAACGGTCCCGGAGAGCGGAGAAGCGGTTCGTTGACAGTTCACTATGGTGAAATTCATATTCGCGGTGCATAATCATCAGCCCGTAGGCAATTTCGACAGCGTGATCGAAGAGGCTTTTGAGCGCAGCTACCTGCCTTTTACCGAAACCCTCCGCCGCCATCCCGGCGTGAAGGCCTCCATGCATTTCTCCGGCATCTTGTACGACTGGTTCGAAAAGAACAGGCCCGGATACCTGGACGCGCTGCGCGAACTTTCGCTTTCCGGCCAGGTAGAGCTGCTGGGCGGCGGCTACTACGAGCCGATACTG
>CAZJUL010000119.1:0-8010 GCA_964549095.1 uncultured Elusimicrobiaceae bacterium | reverse complement strand
CTCGGCGAAGAACTCGGTCCGCACACAGTGCGGACCTCAAACATTCTTCGCCGGTCGCTTAATGATAGCGACACCGCTGCAGACACCGGGCTGAAAACCTCCAAATGGCCGGCGGCAAGGTTCCGCGTGAATCCGCGTGCGTGTAGAAGTTCTTAATTCTTTTATTATGGATTTTTTAAATGACAAAACCAGACTGGCGATCTTCGGGGCGATAGTCCTGGCCTGCGTCGCCGGGCTGCTGGCGCTCCTCTTACTACGGCTGCCTCCCGGCGCGCAGGGCGACAGATCGCTGGTCGTTTCCTCCGGCACCTTTTCCGGCACCCTCGACGACGTCCTGAAAGGCTGCGCCCTTACCGAAGCGGAAAAATACGGCGTGGCCAAGGCTTATTCTAAAAAGCTGAACCTGAAGCGCCTCCGGGAGACGGACGATTACGCCGTCTTCCTTTCCACCTGGGGCTCCTTCCGGTACATGACCATCTCGAAGGACCTGACGGATTATTCCGTTTACAGGTCGTCGGACGGCGGCTTCTTCCTTACCGAGCGCCCCATAGAGCTCAAGACGGAGACCGCGCGGCTTTCCGGCGAGATAAAATCCTCCCTCTGGGAATCCCTAAGCGCGGCCGGCGCGCCGGCGGACACGATACTGGATTTCGCCGATATCTTCTCCTGGTCCGTGGACTTCCTTACCGAGGTCCGGGACGGGGACAAGTACGCGCTGGTCTATGAATATAAAACCGCACCGAGCGGGAAGGTGCTGGCCCGGCGCGTGCTGGCCGCCGCCTATGACGGCGCCGAGACCGGCCGCAAGCTGGCGGCGTATTACAACAAGAATTATTACGACGGGGACGGGGAATCGGTGCGCAGCCTGTTCCTGCGCGCCCCCCTTCATTACCGGCGCATCTCTTCGTATTTCACCGGGCGGAGGTTCCACCCGGTGCTGAAGTATATCCGGCCGCACCTCGGTATAGATTACGCCGCCCCTTCCGGCACGCCCGTCTCGGCCGTCGCGGACGGGGCCGTGACCTTCGCGGGGCGCAAGGGCCCTAACGGCATCCTGGTGATGCTCAGGCACGGGGCCGGCTACGCCACCTCTTACGGGCACCTCAGCCGGATCAGGAAAGGCCTCCGCTCCGGGGCGCGCGTTTCGCAGGGCGATATCGTGGGCTACGTGGGCGCCACCGGGCTGGCTACCGGCCCCCACCTGGATTTCAGGATAAAGCAGAACGGCAAATTCATCAACTTCCTTAAAATAAAATACCGCTCAAGCGGGGGCCTGGGCGGCGGGGACAAGGCGGCTTTCAAAAAGCTGCTCGCGGAACTACTGCCCGAATATTCCAAGTAAAAGATCCAGGTTCAGGTAGGGCTTCAGGGCCATTATCATCGGCACCATCTCGAGCGCGATCAGGATGATGATGATGATCTCCAGCCAGTGGCTGCGCTTGGAGTTGACCTCTCCCTGCAGTATCTGCGTTATGGAGGCCAGCGTCTCCATTTTCCGCGAGATGCTTTTGCGCCAGTCGTCGAAGCGGAACTGCTCGGACGAGGACCGGAACACGGTGGCCAGGTACGGGTCGCCGACGGTCTTCAGCGAATTCTCTATCCGGCCCAGGAATTCCGAGAATTCTATGTACCTGGTGCTGGATTCTTCGGCGATGTCGGCGTAAAAGTTTCGGAAAATGTTGACTATCCCCTCTTTTTTCTGGTCTATGGTGTCGTAGAGCTCGTCCAGCTTGCGGTTCAGCAGGTCGTCGTAATAGCGGAACTCCAGCAGGTGGGTCAGCGAAAATTCGATGACGTCGGCCACGTCGCGCTGGCCGTCGGGCTCTATCAGCAGGGCGGAATTCCAGTCTATCACGGCCAGGTCGTTGTCGGCGTACTGCAGCACGTTCTCCGTGATGAGGACCTTGGAAAGTTCGGAAAGCTGTTCCCGCCCTTCGGCCAGGATCAGCGCGGAGACGTCCGCTTTCTCCAGCAGTTCGGCCGGGGAGGCCGCCCCGCCGTACCTCTCTATGAAATAGGTTATGTAGTCTTCGTAGATCTCCCACTCCGCCGGGTTCTTTATCGCCGGCAGCACTTTTTTCTTAAGGGAATCCTTCGCCGCCACGGCGGCCAGGTCCACCTCGTCGGAGGCTTCTATCTCGGCGGCAAGTTTTACCAGGCCGTCCCAGGAGATGCCGGGCGGTATGGGCAGCTCAAGGGTTATGGAAATAACGCCGTAGCTCCAGATCCGGGCGAAGGTCTTCGTGGTCATCGTGGAGCCGGCCAGCTTCAGTTCGGCGCCGCCCAGTTCCACCTTCAGCGGGGCGTCCTTTATTATTATGGCTTTGCGGGTGTCGGTGGGAAGCCTGAGCCGGAGGCTTTTCAGGGCGTCGCTTAAAAGGTTTTCCGCTTTTGAAAGGGAGATCTCCCCGCCCACGTCGAAGACGTGGTGGATGAGTATGGACCCTTTCTCTATAGTGACAGGCATGGTATGGTTTGGCGCGCGGCGCGGGCTATTTCAGCACTTCGGCGATCCCGTTCGCGATCTCCGGGTCGAAAGCTTCGTCGTAGCCGGCCCAGACATTATAGACGGTGTGATTTTTATTGAGCAGGAAGATGAAGGGCACGCCGCGCGCGTTGTACTGGCGGGCCACCTTACCGCCCTGGTAGGCCAGCGGGAAAGTGATACCGTAACGCTTCGCGAATCCCAGGGCGTAAGAGGGGTCGTTGTTCAGGGAAACTCCCAGCACGCTCAGCCCGGCGGCCTTGTGATCCTTGTTCATTTTTTCTATGAAGGGGGCGGCCTTCGTGCAGTAGGGGCAGGTTTCGGTGAAGAACATCAGCAATACGGGCTTCCCGGCGTAAGCGGCCAGGTCCATCTGCCCGCCGGCTGTGTCCGGCAGGGTGAAATAAGTGTCCTGTTTCTCGTAGGCTTTCGGGGCGGCCGCCGGGGTCTGGGCTTTGGCGGGGGCCGCTTCGGGCTGCTTCGCCGCGGGCGCCGGGGCGTCGGCCGGCCCCGTTTCAACCGTTGCTTCGGCGGCCGGAACGGTAGCTTTCGGGGTTTCGGGGTTCTGGCAGGCCGCCGCCAGGGCCAGCGCCGGGAGCGCCGCGAAAACAAAGATCCTGATGTTTTTCATTTTGGTCCTCTCTATACCCTTCCCGCTGTCCCGCCGCCCGCTCTCCTATTGTATTATTTTTCGGAGCGCGTCCAAAGCCGCGTTCACGGCGCAGCGCTTGATGAAAACCCGGTTGTGGCGGAAGTTGCGGCTGAAGCGGACGGTCTTGCGCCCCGCGGCGGCCACGGCGAAATGCACCAGGCCCACGGGCTTTTCCGCGGTACCCCCGCCCGGCCCGGCTATGCCGGTGACGGCCGCGGCGTAATCGGTCCTGAAGAGGCGCCTGGCGGCTTCCGCCATTTCCGCGGCGCATTCGCCGGAAACCGCCCCGTGCTTTAAAATGGTGCCCGCGCGCACTCCCAGCAGGCGCCGCTTGGCCTCGTTCGCGTAGGCCGTTACCCCGCCGAGAAAATATTCCGAGCTGCCCGGGACGTCGGTGAGGGCGCTGGCAAGGGCCCCGCCGGTGCAGGACTCCGCCACCGACACGGTGGCGCCTTTGGCTTTCAGAATTTCCCCCACGGCTTCTTCCAGCGTTTCATCGCCGGTTCCGTAGATATGGTCCTTCAGTTTGCGGCGGCAGGCCTTTTCCACGGCCGAAAGCGCCGCGGCGGTTTCTTTGGGGCCGCGCCCTTTCACTGTAAAGGCGAACTCGGCCGTATACGGGCCGGCCAGCACGGTGTAATCGGCGTTCCTGAACCTGCGCATCACCGGCCGCAGGAGGTTCGCGGTCTGCACTTCCCAGAGGCCGGCTATTTTAAGGCGCCTCGACCCGACCGTTCCTTCGCCGGTCCCGAAGAACTCCCGCACCGCGTCGGACACGAAGGAGTCGAACATCGGCGGCCATTCGCGCAGCGGGCCGGGCAGCAGCACCAGCATTTTCCGGCCGGCGGTCAGAATCTGTCCGAAAGCGGTGCCGTTGGCGTTCTCCACCATCTTGGCGCCGTCCAGTATCAGGCACTGGTTCCTGAAATTCGGCGGCAGCTTCTTGAGCCCGTAGTCGGCCCGCAGTATCTGCGCGGCGTACTTCGAATACCTGAGCTTGCGGTCGAGGACCTGCGCGGCGGCCTGCCGGGTAACGTCGTCGAAGGTGGGGCCCAGCCCGCCGCAGACCAGCACCAGGTCCGCTTCGCGCAGCGCGCTGCGCATCGCCCCGGCCGCGCCGCCGCGGCTGTCGCCGACGGTGCGCTCCCCGGACAGTTTAAAGCCCAAGGCGGCCAGCTTGGCGGAGAAAAGCGGCACGTAGCTGTTCACTTTCGCGGACAGCAGTTCCGAGCCGGTGCAGACCAACTCCGCTTTTTTGAAGCGCATACTGACTAAAGTACCAAATAACCGGGGAGCTGTTCCATACCGTACCAGGCGGAAAAGACGAGGGGACGCGGTGGAAGAACTGGAATTTACTACGGGCAAGGATAAGGAGAACTGCCTGGGCCGCCTGGCGGTGCCGGCCGGGGGGATGGGAAAGCGGAGCTGTTCTCCAGGTCCTGCGGCGGGGGATCCGGGCTTGCGCCTGGCCGCGGGCTACAGCGCCGGCGGCAGGGGCGGCTCGAAAGGCGCGCAGACTATCCTGCCCTTCCCGTCGATGCTGAACGAAACCTTCTTCACCTTTTTGTCCCGCATCTCCACCAGCGAAGGCGCGAAGAAGTCGAACAGTATCCGCTCCAGCTCCCTTATCCCGAACTTGCTCACCTTAAGGTTCGCCTCCAGCGCCAGCAGTATCAGCTCCGGGGCCACGAAATCGATGGACATGCCGTACTCTTTGGCCAGCTTCTCTATCTTGAGCAGGGCTATCTCGGCCACTATCATGCCGCGCAGGGGCTTGAAGAGGTAGGCCTTGTCTATTCGCCCCATTATCTCCGGGCGGAAGGTGCCGGATTCCGAGAGCAGCGTCTTGATGGCGTTCAGGACGTCGCGGTAGTCCGTCATGCCCCTGGTGGCCTTCGCCGCCTCGTCCGAGATGGCGTTGCTGGTCATGATCACTATGGCCTGCGTGAAATCGGCGGTCCTGCCGGTGCTCTGCTCGGTCAGGCGGCCGTCGCCCAGTATCTGCAGCAGCAGGTCGAAGACCAGCGGGTGGGCCTTCTCTATTTCGTCGAACAGGACCAGCCTGCGGGGATTGGCCAGCATCGGGCGCGTAAGCTGGCCGCCCGTGCCCGCGTCCTTGAAGCCCGCGGCCGCGCCGGTGAGGCGGCTTTTGGCCATGTCCGGGTTGGAAAGCTCGGAGCAGTCGAAGCGCAGCATATCCTTCTCGCTGCCGTAGAGGTATTCCGCTATCGCCTTGGCCAGTTCGGTCTTGCCGGTGCCGGTGGGGCCCAGCAGCAGCAGGCTGCAGATGGGCCGGGAGCGCTCCTGCTTCTCCCAGCTCAGGCGGATCAGGCGGGCCGCGTCGCGCAGGATCTCGTCCTGGCCCTTCACGCGGGACAGCAGGTGGGCGTAGAGCTTTTCCTCGTCCACGGTATGGCTCTTGCTTTCGAGGTTGGAATCCCCGACCAGCTTTTTCAGCTTGTCCCAGTCCGTCATTTTTTCAAGGTCGCTCATAAAATTCTCCCGGCTATTTCCTGTAGGGTATCTTCAGCCCCGTGTTCCCGCGCCCGCGGATGGTCACGGCGTCCTCGTAGCCTTCCTTTATGGCGACGGTGCCCATGGCAAGGTCGGAAAATACGCTGTCGCGGGCCTCCAGCGCCCCGGGGCCGCTGAAGCCCACTCCGCATTTATTGCGCGATACAGTGGTGCGGTCCAGCGAGACCTGGCCGCCGCTGTCCAGAATTACGCCGCATTCGCGGTTGCCGCTTATGACCGAGCCCTTGATTTTGACCTGCGCTCCGTCGTAGACCGAGACGGCCGCCAGCGTGTTGCCGATGATGGTGGTGTCGTTCACCGAGACAGCCGCGAACCTGGCCGCGGCCAGCCCGGTACCCTGGCCGTTCTTCAGAACGCATTCGTCCACCCGCAGGTTGACCTCGCCGCCGTCGGCGGAGATGCCGGCCTCTTCGCCGGCCAGCCTGGAGCGCGTGACGGCCACCTTGGAGCGGCCGGTCACGAAGAGCCCCCTGCGCCCTTCCAGCGTGGAATCGGAAATGTTCGCTTCCCCGTCCTGTATGCGCAGCCCGGAACCCGAGGAGGAAAGCTTTACGCGGCGCATGGTCAGGATGGCGTCGGAGAGGTCCAGCGCCCAGTAATTGCTGAGGCTCTTATTGGCCAGCGTCAGGTTGGACAGGATGACGCTGCCGCCGGTGACGACCAGGGTCTCCGACTTCCCGCAGGTCAGCGTGACCTCGTCCGGCGAATCCCCGCCGCCGGTGATGGTGATGGACTTGGAGACCTGGACGCTCCCGGTGTAGGTCCCGGGGCGCAGGAGGATGGTGTCGCCGTCCTTCGCGGCCTCCACGGCCGCGCCGAGCGTGGAAAAATCCGCGTCCCCCCCCTTCACCGGCGAGACCGTCCAGCGGACCGGCTTTTTAGAGGAGGCCGGCCTGGCCCGCTCTTCAACGGGTTCGGCCCGCTGATCCGGCGGAGCCTGCCGCGCCTGGCGCCCGCGCACCAGGTAATGCAGCGAAAAAACCCCGGAAATGATGAACAGCAGGGCGAAGAACTGCACCCAGATATCCCTGTCGGCGGCGGCCCTGAAATCGGTCTTCATCGGCTCACCTTCACCCGGCCCGTATGTTCGTCCAGTTCCAGCCGTACGCGCGTCACACCGTCGCGCCGCGCGGCCTCTATGGACGGCGCGGTAAGCTCCTGTATCAGGTGGGCCAGCTGGCGCACGCCGTAATCCTGGAACTCCACGTTGCGCTTGACCGCCTCGACCAGCACTTCCGGCGAAGCGTAGACCACCTCTATGCCGTACTGGCGCCAGTGCTTGGCTATCTGCAGGCAGGCGACCTCGGCCACCTGCACCGGCTTAAGCTGGTCCATCAGCAGGATGTCGCTGAAGCGGGCCAGCAGGGGCCGTTCGAAACCCTCGCGGGCCAGCGCCTCGCGCGCCCGCCCGGTCCGCACCACCGGGTCGGCGGTTTCCGCCCAGACGGTCCGCAGGGCGGCCACGCCGGTATTGCAGGTGGCGAAGAAGACTGAAGCGCCGAAATGCACCATCTTCCCCGAGCTCTTCTCCTGGCACTGTCCGCGGTCCAGGATATCGTAGAAGCAGTGCTGTATGTCCAGGTGCGCCTTGTCGAATTCGTCCAGGATGATGACGCGGTAGGGGTTCTCCAGCACGGGGCGCGTCAGCGAGCCGCCTATCTCGTAGCCCTGGTAGCCGGGCGGGGGGCCGATGAGGGTGAACACGTCCTGGTGGTCCTTGTACTGGTTCATGCGCAGCAGGACCGGCTCGGAGTTCTGGTAAAGGGCCTTGGCCATCAGTTCGGCGAGGAAGGTCTTTCCCGTGCCCGTGGGGCCCACCAGCAGGAAAGCGCCGATCACCTGGTTCGGGGCCGCGGTCTGCAGGCCTTGCTGGACCTTGTTCACCACCCGCTCCACCACCGCGTCGTGGCCGCAGACGTTCTCCTTCAGCCAGCCGGCGTAGGGGGCGAGGTTAGTTTCCCGCAAAGTGTCGAAATCTATGGAAGTTTCGGCTATCCTGCCGCGCCCTCTGGTCCCGGCGGGCGCATCGGCGCCGCGCGCGAGCCGGATAAGGCGGACCAGCATTGCGACCAGGCTTATCTCGCAGATTATCGGCAGCAGGGCGGGCCACGCCGAATAGACCGGGTAGAGCACGGCCACTATGCCGATGACGGCCATCAGCAGGAAAACGGGAGGGACGGTCATTTGCCGCCCCCGTCCGCCGGAGCGGGCTGCACCGCTTCGTGCGTGGAGACCCCTATGGTCTGCGGCTGCAGTATCCAGGATACGCTGATCGACAGGATGAGCGCGGCCGCGGCCGCCGCCGCGTAATAGACCCAGCGCGGCAGGGGCTTCCTGG
>CAZJUL010000118.1:0-8029 GCA_964549095.1 uncultured Elusimicrobiaceae bacterium | reverse complement strand
CTCGACCCGCAAGGAAGAGCTGCTGATGACCGAGGACGAGCTGAACAAGGTCTGGATACTGCGCAAGGTGCTGGCCCCGCTGTCCTCCGTGGACGCGATGGAGCTGCTGCACACCAAGCTTTCCGCCACCAAGTCCAACAAGGACTTCCTGAAGTCCATGGAAATGGCGGGGATGTAAGGATAGCGGAGGCGTATTTGCCGATAGCCAGGAAAGGGTACTTCATAGCATTCGCGGCGGCGCTGTCCGTCTGGGCGCTCTCGGCCTCGCAGGCCCTGAGCGGTACGCCCGGGCTGGACCGCGCGCGCCTGTCGGTGCTGACGCCCCCCGGCCCGGCCGAACCGCCGCCCGAAGCTTTCCAGAAGATACCGCGCCTCATCCACGCCAGGCACAAGGTGGCCAAGGGCGAGAACATCAGGACCATAGCTTCCAGCTACGGCACCGACGTGCGCTCGCTGCAGAGCACCAATAATAACGAGTTCATCTTCCTGCCCAAGGGCAACTATATGCGCGTCCATAACGGCCGCGGGTTCCTTTACGAGGTGGGCGTGGACGGCGAAACGCTCGCGGGGATAGCCAGGCGGTTCAAGGCCAAGGACGCGGACCTCAAAGAATTCGAAGCCGCGATAGTAAAAGGCAACGACCTCCCGCCCTCTTCCCTGCTGGCGCCTTACAAATTCAAAAAGGGCGACCGCCTCCAGCTGCCCGGCGTGGTCATCAGCCTGGACGCCTACCATATGCCCTTCTCCAGCTGGTCCCGCATAAGTTCCAGCTACGGGATGCGCTACCACCCCATACTGAAGCGCAGGATCTTCCACAAGGGCTGCGACATCCCGATGCCGGTAGGCACGCCCGTCTATCCGTCCAGGTCCGGCACCGTGGCCTTCTCCGGTTGGAAGGACGGCTACGGCCATACGGTAGAGGTGAAGCACACCGACCGGTCCCTGACGCGCTACGGCCACCTTTCCGGCACGCTGGTCCGCGTCGGGGAGGAAGTGCAGAAATCGAAGACCATGCTCGGCAGGGTGGGCTCCAGCGGAATGTCCACGGGTCCGCACCTGCATTTCGAGATAATAACCTCCGGCGGCAAGTCCATAAACCCGATGAACAAGATAGGCAGAAGGTAGGATCGGGGGCCGCGTTTCGGAATCCCGCCCCAAATATGTTATAATTTAGAAAATATCCCGTATTTGTAAGGACATAATCATGAAACCCGACATCCATCCCAAATATAACCTGTGCGAAGTGAGCTGCGTCTGCGGCAACGCCTTCCAGACCCGCTCCGTAAAACCCGCGATAAAAGTGGACATCTGCAGCGTCTGCCACCCGTTCTACACGGGCAAGCAGAAGCTGATAGACACTGCCGGCCGCGTTGAGAAGTTCAACAAGAAGTTCTCCAAGACCGGCGGGAAGATGATCACGCGCAAGCCCAAGACCAAAGTGAAGGCTTCGGTGGCCCCGAAGCACCAGAAAAAGGTGCTTTCTTCCGCCCCCCGCGCGAAGACCGCCAAAGATATGAAAGCGGAAGCCAAGACCGAAAAGAAAGCGGAAACGAAAACCGAAACGAAGTAGCTTCGCTTCCTGAAGCAGGCAAACCTGTGAGCAATGGTTTGCCTGCTTTTTTTTTAGCGTCCTGAAATCCCCCGGTTCGAGGTGATGCGCCGATGCCCGCGTTCGAAGAAGAACTGAAAAAAGCGGTCTCCGAGCTTGCGGAGACCGAGGCGCGCCTGGCTTCGGGCGGGCTCAGGCCGGACGAAATAGAGGGCCTTTCCAGGAAGCACTCGCGCCTTAAGAATATCGCGGATACCGGCCGTGAGCTGGACGCCGCCAGGGCCGAGCTGGCGCAGGCCCAGGCCATGCTGACAGACCCGGACCCCGCAATGGCGGAGCTGGCGCGCGCCGAGGCAGGCCCGCTCAAAGCGAAGGCCGACGCGCTGGAAAAAAAGCTGGAACTGCTGATAATCCCTCCCGACCCCCAGGATTCGAAGAACATCTTCATGGAAATACGCGCCGGCGTGGGCGGCGACGAATCCGCCCTGTTCGCGGCGGACCTGCTCAGGATCTACACCAAGTTCGCCGCCTCTATGGGCTGGAAGGCCGAGCTGCGCGATATGAGCGCCACCGGCCTTAAAGGCATAAAGAACGCCGTGCTGTTCATCGAGGGGACCAACGCTTTCGCCTGGCTGAAATACGAGGGCGGCGTGCACCGCGTGCAGCGGGTGCCGCTGACCGAGGCCTCGGGCCGCATACACACCTCCACCGTTACCGTGGCCCTGATGCCCGAGACGGACGAGGTGGAGATAAAGATAGAGGCAAAGGACCTGAAGATCGACACCTTCCGCGCCGGCGGCGCGGGCGGGCAGAACGTGAACAAGGTGGAGACCGCCATCCGCATCACCCACCTGCCTACCGGCATAGTGGTGCAATGTCAGCAGGAGCGGTCACAGGGCCAGAACAAGATGAAGGCCATGCAGCTGCTGGCCGCCAAGCTGTCCAGCGCCGCCATCGAAGCACAGAACGCGTCCACGGCCGGCGAGCGCAAGAAGCAGGTCGGCACGGGCGCCCGCACCGAAAAGATCCGGACCTACAATTTTCCGCAGAGCCGCGTCACCGACCACCGCGTCCAGATGTCCTGGCACAATATGGACGAGATAATGGAGGGCGGGATAAGGGGCCTGCTGGAGGACGTGAAGCTGAACATAGGCAAGAAAAAGACGGGCGCCGCCGCCGGGGACGACGATGACGAATAGGGCCCCGGCGTACACCGCCTGCGCGCTGCTGGCCGAAGGCGAGGCCCTGCTTGCGGCCGCCGGCATAAGCGAGGCGAAGCTCAACTGCGGCTGGCTGCTGGCGCACCTGCTGAAGACCGACCGGCTCTCCCTGCTGGCCGACCGCTGCGCGCTGGTGCCGGCAGAAACCGCCGCGGATTTTAAAAGGCTGCTGGCGCGCAAGGCCGCCGGCGAGCCGCTGGCCTACATACTCGGCTCGCAGCCCTTCTGCGGCCTGTCCCTTAAAGTGGACGCGCGGGTGCTGGTGCCGCGGCCGGAAACCGAAGAGCTGGTGGGCCTGGCCGCCGATTTCATACTGAAGCATTACAGGAGCGGCGCTCCTGAGCTGCTGGATTTCGGCGCGGGCTCGGGGAACATAGCGCTGGCCCTGGCCGCGCGCTTTCCCAAAGCGCTGGTGACCGCGGCGGAGAAATCGCGCGAGGCGCTGGCCTGCGCTAAAGAGAACGCCGCCGCCTGCGGCCTGGAGGGGCGCGTGAAATTCGTGAGGGCCTCTTCGCTCAAAGGCGTGAAAGGGCCTTTCGACGTCATAGTGTCCAACCCGCCTTATATTCCCACGGGGATCATAGGCGGGCTGGATAAGGAAGTGCTGTCGGAGCCTTTCCTGGCGCTGGACGGCGGCCGCGACGGCCTGAAGATCGTCCGGGCCATAGCGGCCCTGGCCCCGCGGGCGCTGAAGAAGGGCGGGGCGCTGTTCCTGGAGCTGGGCGACCGGCAGGCCGGCGCGGCGCTGGCGCTGTTCTCGGGCAGGCCCTGGCGGAAGAGCGGGCTGTTCAAAGACCTGTGCGGCAAAAAAAGATTCGTGTTCGCGGAAAAGAAATAAGAGCCTAAGGAGCCACATGGATAATTTCATAATACACGGTTCTAAGCCTTTGCGCGGGGAGATAAAGATCAGCGGGTCCAAGAACGCGGCCCTGCCCATACTGGCCGCCACGATGCTCACGCGCGAAAAATGCGAGATAAAGAACGTGCCCGACCTGATGGACATAAAATCCACTTTCGAGCTGCTCAACTACATGGGCAAGAAATGCTATTTCGGCTTTAACGTCTTCAGCGCGGCCGAAGCTTCGCAGCTGAAGCACCACGCCCCCTACGACCTGGTCCGGAAGATGCGCGCCTCCGTGCTGGTGGCGGGCCCGCTGCTGGCCCGGTTCAAAAAGGCCCGGTTCTCGCTGCCCGGCGGCTGCTCCATTGGCGTGCGGCCCATAGACATACACCTGGAGGCGTTCCAGAAGCTGGGCGCGGCGGTGTCGTACGAGCGCGGCGACGTGATCCTGAGCGCCGCCCGGCTGAAATGCGGCCGGGTGAAGTTCCGCTTTCCCAGCGTGGGCGCTACCGAAAACCTGATGATGTGCGCCGCCCTGATGAAGGGGACCACGGTGCTGGAGAACTGCGCCCGGGAGCCGGAAATAGCCGACCTGGCCGGGGCGCTGCGCAGCATGGGCGCGGGAGTGGAAGGCGAAGGCACGGCCGCCATAAAGGTCACCGGCCGGGACTCCCTTAAAGGGCTTAAATATTCGGTAATGCCGGACAGGATAGAGACCGGCACCTTCATGCTGGCGGCGGCCGCCGCGGGCGGAAAAGTAAAGCTTTTGAATACCGATATCCGGCTTGTGGAAGCCGTAGCCAGCGCCCTCCGGAAGTCCGGCGTGAAAGTGTCGCCGGCCGACCCCAAGCTGCGCTGGCGCGGCATTGTCGTCGAATCCGGCGGCGGCAGGCCGAAGCCGGTCAGCGTCGCGACAAAACCCTATCCCGGCTTCCCCACCGACCTCCAGGCTCCGTGGATGGCTTTTATGACCCGCGCCAAAGGCGAATGCCAGGTGCACGAGGCTATCTTCGAGAACAGGTACATGCACGCCGCCGAGCTGATGCGCCTGGGCGCGGACATAACCGTGATGGACCGGAACGCGTCGATAAAGGGCGTGAACCGCCTGCTGGGCGCGCCGGTGATGGCCTCCGACATCCGGGCCGGCGCGGCGCTGATAGTGGCCGCGGCCGCGGCCCGGGGCGTCACGGTCATAAGAAGGGTTTACCACATCGACCGCGGGTACGAGAAGATAGAGAACAAGCTCTGCCTTGCCGGAATGAGGATAGAGAGAATGAAATCGTAGGCAAGAGCCCGGAAGTTTCCTCTTATGACCTTCGAAGAAGCCGAAAAAATACTGCGGGAGCGCCAGTACTTCGTCAAGAAAGACGGGCTGGACAGGGTTTACGCCGCCCTGGCGAAGCTCGGGAACCCTCACGAAAGGATAAAGGCCGTGCACGTGACCGGGACCAACGGCAAAGGCTCGGTCTGCGCGCTTTTCGACTCGGTGCTGCGCGCGGCCGGCTACAGGACGGGGCTTTTCATCAGCCCGCACCTGGTGAACACGACCGAGCGCATCCGCGTGAACGGCGCTGAAATAAGCCGCGAAGATTTCACCCGTACTTTCGAAGAGGTCTTCGGGGCCGGGCAGGACCTGAGCTTTTTCGAGCTGCTGACCTGCATGGCCTTCCTGTATTTCGAGCGGGCAGGGACCGATATCGCGGTGATAGAGGTCGGCATCGGCGGGCGCTACGACACCACCAACGTGCTGCCGCACCCCGCGCTTTCCGTCATAACCTCGGTGGATTACGACCATCAGAAATACCTGGGCGCCACCCTCGCGGAGATAGCCGGCCAGAAGGCGGGCATCATCAAGCAGGGGGGCGTGTGCCTGGCGCCGCTGCTGCCCGCCGAGGCCAGGGGCCCCGTGATGAAAGAGGCCCAGGAAAAGCTGGCGCAGCTGCACCTGCTGGCGCCTGTCTTCGGCATCGACGGCTGCGACTGGGAGCGCGGAGTTATGAAGCTCCGCCATAAAAAGACCGGGGCGGTACTGGAGCTGGGGATCATAGGGACCGCCCAGAATTCCAACGCCACCCTGGTCCACGAGGGCGCCTGCCTGCTGCAAAGCGCCGGCTTCAATATCAGCCCGGCGCACATAGCTGAAGGCTTCGCCCGGGTGGAATGGCCCGGGCGTTTCCAGATAGTGAGGCCGGCCGGCAAGTGCGTCTATATCCTGGACGGGGCCCATAACGAAGAGGCGGTGCGCGCCTTTATAAGCACTTACGAGCTTTCGCCCTTCAAGGGCAAGGACACGGCCTTCGTCATAGGGATGCTGAACGATAAAGAATACGCCGCCATACTGCGCCTGCTGGCCCCTTACGCCGGCCGCGCGGTGTTCACCAAGCCGCAGTCGGACAGGGCCGTGGACCCCTGCGCGCTGGCCGACGAATTTTCGAAGCTGAGGCCGGACGCGGACATAGAGGTGCAGGAGGACATAGAGGCGGCCCTGGTCTCGGCCGGCAGGTCGGGCTCGGCGGCGGTGCTGGGCTCTTTCTACCTGGTGGGTTCGGCGTTCGAAATTTTGAGCAGGCGGAAGCGGAAGTAAAGCCTCCGCGGGAGCGAATATGAACGGCATAGGCATAGACATAGGCGGCACCAACACCAAGATAATAGTCATCAACGGCCGGGGCCGGATACTGCACGAAGAGCGGTTCCACACCCTGGAGGGGAGCGGCGGCTACGCCGATTTCATAAAAAGGCTGCTGAGCCGCGTCCGGCCGCTGATAAAGGCCTGGCGCCCGGTTTCCGTCGGCATAGGGGCGGCCGGCGACGTGGACCCCGAGAAGGGCCTGATCCGCTTTTCGCCCAACCTGGAGGGATGGCGCAACGCGCCCATAGCCGGCCCGCTTAAAAAGCTGACCGGCGTCCCCTGCGCGATAGAGAACGACGCCAACATGGCCGCCTGGGGCGCTTACGAGCTGGAGCTGAAGCGGAAGTACGCCAACGTGCTGACCGTGACGCTGGGCACGGGCATAGGCGGCGGGCTTATACTGAACGGCGGGCTTTATCACGGGGCCACCGGCTCGGCCGGCGAGATAGGCCACGACAAGATCACGCTGGGCGGCGAGTCCTGCCACTGCGGGGCGCAGGGCTGCCTGGAGGCTTACTGCGGCAGCTACGCCATAATGCGCGGCGCGCGCAAGCTCATCAAGAACCCCTGCGCTTTCGTGAAGAAATACGCCGCCCCCGGCCGCGAAAAGCTCAACACCATCTGCCTGACGCGGGCCGCGGACGGCGGGCACGGGCCGGCGAAGCGGATCTGGCGCGAGTTCGGGGAGAACCTCGGGCGCGGGCTCGCCGACGTCATACTGCTCTTGAACCCCGACTGCGTGGTGCTGACCGGCGGGGTCTCGCGCGCGTCGCGGCATTTCCTGGCCCCGATGAAAAAGATCTTCGCGGCCCAGCAGATAACGACCCCTTTCCAAAAGGTGAAGCTGTGCGTGGCCCGGAACGCCGACCTGGGCGTGGTAGGGGCCGCGCTTTTCGGCATGGAGATGAGGAAGAAAAAGAAGTAGACGGGATACAGTGTCCGGAATATTGCTCAGTTCAATGAAACTTAAAGCGAGAACTGCAATTTTAACCGCGGCGGCCGCCGCCTGGCTGGCCGGGCCCGCGTCCGCGTACGAGCTGCCCTCGGCCACGGGCACGCACCGCGTGGCGTTCTCGTCGGAGGAGGGGGATTTTAACGAGTATACGAAGGTCATAAACCTCAAGGGCTCCGTGCAGCTCGACGAGGTGGACGCGCAGGACAAGGTCGTCAGGAGCATAAAGGGCAGGAGCCTGAGCGTGGACGCGTCGAGCAGGACCGTGCATATGCCGGGGGATTTCGTGATGGAGTACGACTCCGGCACCGTCTACGGGACCAGCGGGCTGTACGACTACTCCACGGAGACCGGCTACATAAACAACGGTCGCTTCAGCTACAAGAATTTCGTGTTCACCGGCAGGAAGGTGGCGCTGGACAAGGACCGCTACATCTACAAGAAAGCGGCCATCACCACCTGCGAAGAGACCCCGCCCCATTACCAGATAAAAGCGTCCAGGATAAGCCTGGCGCCCGGCCGGTATTTCCTGGCGTACAACACGCTGTTCTACATAGGCAAGCTGCCGGTCTTTTATTTCCCGGTGATCTACAAGCCGCTCATCGGCGGCACCCCCTTCGTCAGCAGCTTTTCGCCCGGGCTGGACGAGCGCAACGGCACCTACGTGAAATCCAGCTACATCTTCAGGTTCAGCCCGCACGTGAAGGCCAAGCTGTTCGTGGATTATTTCTCCAGGCGGGGCTTCGGCACCGGCGGGGAATTCGATTACCAGATGAAGGAGAAGAACATCACCAACCTGTCGTATTACCGGATCAACGAGAGCGGGCCCGGCAACGAC
>CAZJUL010000117.1:0-8056 GCA_964549095.1 uncultured Elusimicrobiaceae bacterium | reverse complement strand
TGGAGTAATTGCCGCTGAGGTAGGTCCCGACCTTGCCGAAAGAGCCGAGTGTTTCTGCGGCGGGCTTGTTGGACGCCGGGGGATGGTAATTCCCCATTACCGAGACGCCGATATTGTCGGTGTTCCTGTTCAGCACGTGGGCGCCCACGGCGTACAGGGGGCGGCCTTCGAAAATATTGCCCAGCGGGTCTATAAGGAAGTGGTAGCCGATGTCGTTCCAGCCCTTCGCGTTCTGGTGGTAGTCCTGCACGAACTGTATCTCGGCCACCGATTCCGCGTAAGTTTTGGGCAGATACCCGGCCGTGTGATGCAGGGTGAAAGCTTTGGGGGCGTGCCGGGCGTAAGGTTCCTTCGGGGGGGCGGCCTTCCAGGCCTCGCGGCGGACCAGCGTGAAGGGAAGGGCCTCTTCTATGGAGAACGGCGCGTCATCTTCGGCGGAGGCAGGGGAAGGCCCCTGCTCTTCAGCCGAATCTTCCAGTTTCTGCGAAGAGCCGGAGACGGCCTCGAGTTCGTAGATCTTGAAAAGGTGGGCGCCCGCGATCCCGTCGTCCAGTATGACCAGTTTGAGGGGCTGCCGTGTCGCCGCTACGTCGAACTTGGCCCAGAACCTGCCGTTGGGAAAGCGTTTGAACCCGGCCGGCCGGTATTTATCGAAAGCCTTGAAGAGGGACTTGCTTTTTACCCAGATCTCCGGCCTGACGCCGGGATCGGGCATTTCTCCCTGCATGATCACGGTGTCGTATGCCGTGCGCACGGACTCGGAGACGGCGGATTCGTAGAGCGGGACGCCGGCAGGCCCGCCGGGGGAGACCGCTATTTCAAGCGGGTACTGGACCCCGGAGAAAACGACGGTCTTTTCATCGCCGGCGTAGGAACCAGCGGGGAAGAAGAAAAGTGCAAGCAGTAGGAGCCTGGTCATCAGTGTGTTTTCCGTATACCCTATTATGTTAGGAAAACGCCGCCGGGGAAAAGGGCCAAAGTCCCAGGCCGGCCTAGGCCTAAAGGCCAATGGGAATCTTTAGTATAATTTTATTATGGCGAAATTATCGGTCTCGGTTATCGGCTATAACGAGGAACGCAGCCTGGCCAAATGCCTTGAAAGCGTCAAGTGGGCCGACGAACTGGTTTTCGTGGACTGCTCCAGCACGGACGGCACCGCCGCCGTAGCCCGCCGCTTTACGGAGAAGGTCTTTTCCCACGAGAACGACCGGAACCTGAACGTGAACAAACAGTTCGGCATAGACAAATGCTCCGGCGACTGGATACTTTACCTCGACCCCGACGAGGCCGTTACCGAAAGCCTCAGGGATGAGATCCGTTCGACTATCGAAGCGCCGGGCGCTTTCTCCGCCTTCCTGGTCCCGCGCCGCAACAATTATTTCGGGCGGTGGCTGAAGCACGGCGGCAAATACCCAGACGAACAGCTCAGGCTGTTCAGGAAAGGCGCCGCCTCGTTCGCCTGCAAGGACGTGCACGAAAGGCTTTCGGTTCAAGGCGGGGTCGGCCGGCTGTCAGCCCCGCTGGACCATTATCCCTACGCCGACGCCGCGGATATCGTGCGGAAGACCGATTTCTATTCCTCGCTCAAGGCGGAAAAGCATCTCGGGGACGGAAAGCCGTTCCCGGTAATGCGCGGCGCGCGCAGGTTCCTGGTAAATTATTTTTTAAGGGCCGGTTTCCTGGACGGCTGGCAGGGGTTCGCGGCGGCGGTAACGGACCTGTTCAGCGAGACGCTGGCCCGCATGAAGTATAATGAAAAGGCCGGACGGTAGCGTCCGGCCCGGCGCGAACAATAATATCCTCCGTCAGCCGGCGATCCCCGCCCGGCTGAAAAATTCTCCCGTCTTTTCCGCGAAGACTTCCCGGCTGTAGCGCTCCGCCGCGGTTTTCCTGTTGTCCAGCCCGGTCCGCACCATATCTTCCTTCCCCGAGATCAGTTTCAGCAGCGCGTCGGCCAGCAGCGCCGGGACCCCGGGCGGGACTATGTGCGCCCGGTCCAGCATTTCGGGCACGCTGCCCACGTCCGAGCCGATCACCGCCCTTCCCTGGCCCATCCATTCCAGCAGGGCGCGTGAGACGGCTTCGCTACCCGTCGAGGCGATAACCCCGATGTGGCAGGAGTTGATGAATTCCAGGGGGTCTTTGACGCGGCCCAGCCAGCGCAGCCGCCCGGCTATGCCCAGGCGCGAGGCCTGCGTCCGCAGGTCGTCGAATTTTACGTTCACTTCCTGGCCGGCCAGCAGGAACTCGGCGTTCCCGTTCCTGGCCAGGACACGGGCCGCGGCTTCTATGAAATGCGCGTGCCCTTTTACCGGGTCCAGGCGGCCCAGCAGGCCGATGCGGACCAGCGGTGACGCCGGCAGGGGCCTGTAAGGCCGCAGTTCTATGCCCGGGGGAACTACGGAGACGGCGCCGGGGGCAAGACCCAGCGGCCGGAAACCGCGCTCTATTACGCCGGACGCGGCTATAACGCCGGCCACTTTGGCGTAGGTGAAAGAGGGGCGCGGGAGCCTTGCGCCGGCCTGGGTGCGCACCAGCGTGCAATTCCGGCGGGAAAGCAGGCGGGCGGCGTAAGCCAGGGTCTGCGCCCTGCCGGTATGGGCGTTCAGCACCTCAATGGAATTGCGCTCGGCGAAACGCGCGAGCTTCACGGCGGAGGGGAGGAACAGGAAATCCCTGCGGCCGGCTATGTCCACGGCCCCTATGTTCTCCGCCAGCGAAAAGCGCCAGTATTCGCTGCCGCGGGGGGCGGCGGAAAAGACCTCGTGGCCCAGCGACCGCAGCGCCCTGGCCTGCTCCACGGCGTACTCAGCCAGCGCGCTGTGCCACGGTATGTCTATGATGTTTAAGATTCGCAATTTCCTGCTCATATATCCTTATGGTGAGTTCGGCCATCCTGGGGGAAGAAAAATCCAGCCGGCGCCTGTGGCCTTCGGCGGAGATCCGGGCCCGCAGCGGCGCGTCGCCGAGCAGGGCCAGCTGCGCGCCCGCCAGCGCCCCGGGGTTCCTGATGTCCACCACCACGCCGTTGGCCCCGTCCTGTATGACGTCCGTGATACCGCCCGCCCGGGTGGCGACGATGGGCAGGCGCGAATTCATCGCCTCGATGAGGACGCTGCCCATGCCCTCTTCGGACGAGGGCAGCACGAAGATATCCAGGGCTGAGAGGAGTTCGTAAGGGTTATCGTAATAGCCGAGCATGTGGAAGTTCTTTTCGATCTTCAGCATGCGTACCAGCTTCCTGACCTTGTCGGCCAGTTCGCCTTCGCCGGCAAGCAGGAACTGCGCGCCGGGGGCTTTTTCCAGCACCAGCGCGGCGGCTTTGGCGAAATTCTCCGGGTCCTTGTGGGGCACCAGCGCTATCAGCGAGCCTAGCCAGGGTTCGTCCTGCGGCAGGGAGAACTTCTGGGCTATGGCCAGCCTGGCGGCCGCGCGGTAGGCTCCGAAAGAGGATTCTTCCCAGGGGGTTTCGTCCAGGTCCACGGTGCTGTTGACGACCGCTATCTTGTCGGCGGAGAGGCCCAGCGAAAGCATGATGTCCCTGACGGGTTTTGAGATGGCTATGACGCGGTGCGCTTTTTCGTATTTGAAGCGCGCTGAAAGGCCGGCGCTGGGAACGAAGTCGACCCTGCGGTGGGCTATCCGCACGCAGTCCATATTGAAAGAGGCCAGGTAGGAGATGGCGGCGGTATGGGAGGTGTGCGCGTGCAGGACCGGGGGGCCGCCGTGCCCGCGCTCGGCGGCGACGGCCCGGATCTTTTTATTGAGCAGGAAGGCGGAAAGCGGGTCCCATTCGAAAAAATACGGCAGGGGGATGGTGTTGTAGTTCTTCCTTTTTGCGGTGGTCTCCAGCGGGGAACCGCTGCGGCAGACGATGTAATTAAGGTGCCCCAGCAGGTTGAGTTCCTTCACCAGGTACAGCAATTGGCGCTGGCCGCCGCGCAGTTCTTTGCCGTCGTCGAGGTGGAAAATGAGCAGTTTGCCGGTTTCCATGTTCACGGAAATATTCTAACAAAATAAAAAGCCCCGCAAGGGGCTTTTTAAAGCGAGTGGACGTGAGGGGGCTCGAACCCCTGACCTCCTGCATGCCATGCAGGCGCTCTCCCAGCTGAGCTACACGCCCGAAATCTGTTTTATAAAGAGCAGTTGCGCTTATTCCTGTATCTTCCGCCTTAGGCGGAAGCCGCACACCCTTACGTTTACTATTCTATCAATTTTGGCGCAAAAAGCAAAAGTTCAGCGCAGCATGGCCGCTATATTATAGCTGTGGAAGACGTCGTAGATCAGCGTCACCCACGGTACGATCCCGGCCAGCAGGAAGACCATCGCCCGCTTCACGTGCCTGAATTTCAGGTTGGCGATATGCGCGCTGTTGTAGCACATCGCGGAAAGGTCGCGGAAATATTCGTCCCGGGTTATTTCGCTGGCGCGCCGTTCGAAGGAGGACAGGCCCGCCTGGTTAACGGAGCCGAAGAAGATTATGGAGCCGGTGTCCGGGTTGAAATGGGGAAAGCTGGCCATCGCTATGCAGACAAGGGCCGCCAGGAGGGGGATCACCGTAAGGAGCATCAGCGTGAGAGTCAGCGGGGTTATGGAGGTGGTGCGGGAAAGCGCGGCCGCCGACGCGCCCAGCATTGAGCTGGTGAGGAATATGATAGGCGCGACTTTGGAGTCCGCGGCGCGTATCCAGTCCAGCTGGCGCGCAAGGTTCTTCTCCAGCATATCTATCTTTTCGTCGATTTCCATAAAAAGCTCCCCGTTCAGATCGGCGGGCCCGGGCCCGCGAAAGCGCGCCCGGCTTTGCCGGAACGCTCCCCAAAGATTATAATATCAAAAAGAGCGGTTTTTTGTAACAGCGAACTGATGAAAACAGATATACGCGACCTTACCGGCGCTGAACTGGAAGAGAAGCTTGCCGCGCTGGGCGCAAAAAAATGCCACGCCGCGCGGGTGTTCGCCTGCCTTTACAGGAATAGCGCCGCCGGATTCGAGGAGATGGCCGGCGTTCCCCGGGGCGTCCGCGCCGCGCTGGCCTCCGCTTTTTCCCTGTTCCCTTTCCCGGAAGCGGAAAAAAAAGCGTCTTTGAAGGACGGCACCGTTAAATTACTTTTCAGGTTCGCCGGCGGCGCTCCCGCCGAAAGCGTCCTTATCAGGAACAAGGGCCGCCTCTCGGTCTGCCTCTCCTCGCAGTCGGGTTGCGCCTGCGGCTGCTCTTTCTGCGCCACGGGCGGGATGGGTCTGGTGCGGGACCTCAGGCCTTCGGAGATAACGGCCCAGTACGCCGCCTGCCTGCGGGAGGCCGGCGGCAGGCCGGACAGCCTTGTGTTCATGGGAATGGGGGAGCCGTTCCTGAACTGGGAGAACGTTAAAAAAGCCGTATTGATACTTTCAGACATCCGCGGCCACGATTTCTCGCAGGGCAAGATGACGGTGTCCACCGTCGGTATAGTGCCGGTGATAAACGAACTGGCGGCGTCGGACCTGAAAATAAAACTGGCGGTCTCTATCGTCGCCGCCGAAGAGAAGCTGCGCGCCCGGCTGGTCCCGCTGGAGGCGAAATACCCGCTGCGCGAAGTGATAAGGGCCGCCGGCGATTATTCCCGGGCGCGGCGTACACAGGTCCTATTCGCGTATGTCCTTTTCCCCGGCCTTACCGATTCCCCCGCGGACGCCGGGCGGCTGGCGGCACTTATCCGGGGCATAGACTGCCGGCTGAACCTTATCCCGCACAACCCGGCCCGGGAGGGGGACGCCGGCGGCGGGGGGGACGCGCGCGCAAAGGAGTTCCAGCGGCTGATGATCGCCGGCGGGGTCAGGACCTACCTGCGTTTCGAAAAAGGTTCGGATATACGCGCGGCCTGCGGGCAGCTGGCGGCCCGGCGATAGCGCCCGCCGCCGATAATTATGTAGAATTTTTGTGCGGCGGGTCGTTTCCGCCGGAAAGCTTCGAGAGAGAGGCGTATAATGAAGATCAAGTCTTTTAATGTCATACCCAATTTGCCGGAAAGCCTGTCGGCACTGGACGAACTGTCCACCAATATGTGGTTTACCTGGAACTGGGACGCCATCATGATGTTCGTAGGCATAAACGACGAGCTCTGGCACCGCTCCCACAGGAATCCCAAATGGATACTGGGCACCCTGGCGCCGGAGCGGGTCGAAGCCCTGGGCCGGGACGAGGGCTTTGTAGGCCGGGTGCGTGAAATAAAGGGGCGGTTCGACGCCTACATGGCTTACAAGGACACCTGGTTCAATAAAACGCATGACAAGCGCGAAGACGACCTGCTGGTGGCTTATTTCTCGATGGAGTACGGCATCGGCGAAGGGCTGCCCATCTACTCGGGCGGCCTCGGCATGCTGTCCGGCGACCACCTCAAATCCGCTTCGGACCTCGGCATCCCTCTGGTCGGGGTGGGCCTGCTCTACAAGAAGGGCTACGTGCAGCAGGTCCTGAACCGCGACTGCTGGCAGGTGGAGCGCTATCCGGAGAACGACTGGTACAACATGCCGGTGCAGGTGGTGAAGGACGCGCACGGCAAGCCGCTGACCGTGGACGTGCAGCTGGACGGGGAGACCATAAAGGTCGGGATCTGGAAGGTGCCGGTCGGCCGCAACTCGCTGATCCTGCTGGACACGAACCTGCCCGAGAACGCGCCCAAGATAAGGACCATAACCGAACAACTTTACGGCGGCGACCGCGAGAACCGGATAAACCAGGAGATAGTGCTCGGCGTCGGCGGGGTGCGCGCCCTCGCGGCTATGGGGCTCAAGCCCACCGTGTTCCACGTGAACGAGGGGCATTCCGCTTTCCTGCTGTTCGAGCGGGTCCGCCAGCAGATGCGGGAGCGCGGCCTGTCGTATAAAGAGGCGCGGGAGGCCGTCTGGGCCACCTCGGCGTTCACGACGCACACGCCGGTGATGGCCGGCAACGAGTATTTCGATTTCGAGCTGGTCAGGAAATACATGGAGCCGTACTGCAAGGAAATGGGCGTTACCATGGCCGAGTTCCTGGAGATAGGCAAGGAAGAGCCGGCTTCCATGGGGTTCTGTATGACGGTGGTGGCGCTGCGGCTGTGCGCCTTCCTGAACGCGGTCAGCCTGCTGCACCGCGACACCTCCCGCGAGATGTGGCAGAAGATCTGGCCGGAACTGCCCCGGCACGACATCCCGATAGACGGCATCACCAACGGGGTGCACCCGTGGTCCTGGGTCAGCCACGAGCACCTTATGCTTTTCGAGAAATACCTGGCCACCAATCCCTCGCCCGCGCCGGAGAAGGGGGATAACTTCGACTGGTCGAAGGTGGAGACGATAGACGACCGCGAACTTTGGGAAACGCACCTCATAAGGAAGCAGAAGCTGGTGAAACTGGTGCGCGAGCGCCTCAGGCGGCAGTACCAGCGCATGGGCTCGGACCGCACGGTCCTGGAAGAGACGGAAAAAGTGCTGAACCCCGATTACCTGACCATCGGCTTCGCGCGCAGGTTCGCCACCTACAAGCGGGCCACCCTCTTCATGCGGAACATGGAGCGCCTGCTGGAGATAGTCACCAGCGAGAACATGCCGGTGCAGTTCGTGGTGGCCGGCAAGGCGCACCCGGCGGACACGTCGGGCAAGGAATACATCAAGGCCGTGGCCAAGCTCAGCATGGACAAGCGCTTCAAGAACCGGATAATCTTCGTGGAAGATTACAATATGAACGTGGCGCGCTACATGGTGCAGGGCGTGGACGTCTGGCTGAACAACCCGATAAGGCCGCTGGAGGCTTCCGGCACCAGCGGGATGAAGGCGGCCGTGAACGGGGTGCTGAACCTTTCGGTGCTGGACGGCTGGTGGATGGAGGGCTATTCGCCCGACGTGGGCTGGAACATCGGGAGCACCGAGAATTACAACAGCGACGACGAGCGCGACTACGTGGAATCCGAGGCCATTTACAACCTGCTCCAGAAGGTGGTGGCCCCGCTCTATTACGACAGGGGCGAGGACGGGATCCCGCACAAGTGGCTGGTGATGATGAAGGCGTCGCTGCGCAAGCTGGTGCCGCATTTCAGCACCA
>CAZJUL010000116.1:6369-8095 GCA_964549095.1 uncultured Elusimicrobiaceae bacterium | reverse complement strand
CGGGCCTTGTGCTCGACGCCTTGATCCCATCGACAATACCAAAAGGAGAACACAATCCATGAAAAAGACTTCCGCTATCCTGGTTTTGCTGGCCACCGCCGCGGCCGCCTTTCCCGCGGCCGCTTCCGCCCGCCCAGCCCCGGATTTCAAGATAGCAAAGGTGCTCAACGCCCCAGTCGACAAGGTCAACGGCCTTAAGGACCTCAAAGGAAAGGTGGTCTTCCTGGATTTCTGGGCCACCTGGTGCGGCGCCTGCGTAGCCAGCATGCCGCACATGAACCGACTTCATGACGCCCTCAAGGGCGAGCCCGTGGTTTTCATCGCGGTGACCGACGAATCGGCCGAGGTCATAAAACCGTTCCTGAAAACGCACGAAATAAAATCGTGGGTCGGCCTGGACACGAAGAGCTCATCGCTGAAAGCGTACAAGGTCAAGGGACGGCCGGACGGGTACCTTATAGGCAAGAACGGCGAGCTGCTGGCCCGCATCTTCCCCGCAATGCTCGACGAAAAGGATGTGCGCGACGCGCTGGCGGGCAAATTCACGCCCCGGCCCGTCGAATGGGAAACGGAGAGGACCAAAGCGGCCTCCGCCGATACCTTAAGGTCCATTTTTGAGATAAAGATCACTTCGGCCGCCGGAAAGCCGCGCATGAGCTCATCCGCGTACGGGATGGAACTCAACTCGGTATCGTTCGCGCAGAACATAGCGCATATCTGGGATATGGAATACAGCCAGGTCATCCTGGACACGGAACCGGTGACTTCCTTCAACATCACTTTAAAGACGCCGAAGGACGGCTATGCCCAGGGCCGCGAAGCGCTGAAGGCGGCGGTACAGTCCGCTTTCAGGATCCGCGTGGCGACGGAGCCGAAGGAAACCGATGTTTATATCCTGGAACTGTCCAGCGCCGCCGGGGCCCCCCGCCCCAAGCCGGGCGCGCCCGAGGTGCACCTGGGCCTGATGTCGTACGGCGGCGGCAGCCTGGTCGGTACGGCCGAAATGCCGGCGATAGCCAAAGCCATCTGGATGAGCATGGACAAGCCCGTAGTCGACGAAACCGGTCTTAAAGGCGCCTACGAATTCGACCTGCACTGGGAATTCAGGAACATGCCCGACGCGGAGAAGGTACTGGGCGGAGAAGGCCTGGTCCTCACACCCGGGCGCCGGACCATAGAATTCCTGCGCGTCACCGCGGCGGAATGAGTTACAAATTAATTTTCGGCTTTCTCTCGGTAGCCATGATGGCGCTCTCGCGCGCCGTCTATTTCACGTCCATCTTCAAAGGGAAGACCAAGCCGCACGCCTTTTCCTGGCTCATCTGGGCCGTCATCTCGGGCATTGGGTTCGCCGCGCAGGTGGCCGAAGGCGCCGGCCCAGGCTCCTGGGCGCGCGGCTTCAGCGCGGCCACCTGCCTGCTGCTGGTCTGGCTGGGCTATTACAGGGGAGAGAAGAATATCACGCGCGGCGACTGGATAACCCTGGCCGTGGCCCTTTCGGCGGTGCCGCTCTGGGTGGTCACCAAAACCCCTGTCTGGTCGGTAATTATCGTCTGCTTCATAGACACCGTCGGCTACCTGCCGACGATACGGAAGGCCCGCAACAAGCCGCACGAAGAATCCGCCTCCAGCTACTTCATCGCCTCGCTCTGCGCCCTCTTCGCGCTGTTCGCCATCGAAACCTACACGGTCTCGACCTGGCTTTACACAGCCGTCCTGGTAGTCA
>CAZJUL010000116.1:5810-6359 GCA_964549095.1 uncultured Elusimicrobiaceae bacterium | reverse complement strand
CCGCCGCACTATGAACGATAAATGGGGACAGGCTACTTTTTAAAAATAAAGTAGCCTGTCCCCATTATTACACCAGTGTTACAGGCAGGGTAAGACGCCGAGGAAATCCTTGGGGGGCTCAGCCTTATACTCCCGCCTCTTCCCCACCATATCCAGGAACTTCATCGTATAGGAATGCAGCATAAGCCGCGGGAATTCCGCCTGCAGCTTCGGGTCGCCGTAAAGCCGGTCGCCTATCACCGGGTGGCTGATGTGGTAAAGGTGCACGCGTATCTGGTGGCGCCGCCCGCTTATCAGTTCCACCTCGAGCAGCGTGGCGCGCTTATAACGCTCCAGTACCTCGTACCTGGTCAAAGAGTCCTTGCCGCCCAGGCCCACGCCCATCCGGCCGGAGCCGAAAGCCTTGATCGGCACATCCACTTCCCCGGGCCCGTCAACCCGCCCGTGCACCGCCGCCAGGTATTTCTTTTCAATATTCTTGGCTTCATTGGTCGCGTTCTGCTCCGCGGCGCCGCCCACCTGCATTGAAGTCCGCTCAAAAAGCCCCGA
>CAZJUL010000116.1:4808-5800 GCA_964549095.1 uncultured Elusimicrobiaceae bacterium | reverse complement strand
TGCACCACGAACATCGGCCGCTTCAGAGTCTGCGTCAGCAGGGCCAGCAGGTTCTTCTCGCGGGCGGCGGGGCCCCTGCCGGGCATGGTAAGCAGCCCCGACGGCTTGTTGACCGCTATGTAGTTCTCGTCCTCGAAAACGGTTTCAAACGGCAGGGTTGGGGGCATGCTGGAAATCCTTTTTGTAGTAATAGCCGGCGAAGATGGAGGTGATACCGCCGAAACCGAGGAACAGTACGGCCAGGGTGATGGCAATGGGCAGTCCGGCCGAATCCGAAACGAAACCGATTATCGTGGGCGAGACGGCGTCCCCGAAGGCGTGTATGATGAAGATGTTCAGCGCGAAAGCCATTGACCGCATATTTACGGGGTTGACCTCCACGATGGCCGCGTGGTACGGGCCGGAGGTCATGAAGATCATAGCCAGCGCCGTGTTGAGGTCGCCGGCCAGCATGGCCAGCACGCCGAACGGCATGCTGAGGAAAAAGCTCATATAGCCGACGATAAAATAGGCCCGCTTGGCCCTTTTGCGCAGCCAGTCCGCCAACCAGCCTCCGGTCAGGTTGCCGGCCACGCCGGCCAACACCGTGACGCCGCCGAAATAAAGCCCGGCTTCAGCCACGGTCATCCCGAAGTTGCGCACAAAATACGACGGCATCCAGGCCGCCAGCCCGCCCACCGAAAATGTGCCGATAGCCTGCGAGGCGGCCACCAGCAGGAAGGTCCTGTTGGAAAGCAGCTCCCGGTACTTGGCCAGCGTTATCCGCTCTTTCTGCCGCGCCAGCTTTTCCCCGGTCTCTTTTAGGAACAGCGCCGCAATGCCCAGCAGGATGCCGGGTATGGCGACGATGAAGAAAGCGTTCCGCCAGCCGAAATGGTGGCCCAGCTGACCGCCCACGAGGTAGCCGATAGCGCTGCCGACGGGGATGGCCAGCGCGTACAGCGCCATCACGCGCGCCCGCTTGGCCACGGGGAACCATTCCGCCAGGTAGG
>CAZJUL010000116.1:0-4798 GCA_964549095.1 uncultured Elusimicrobiaceae bacterium | reverse complement strand
CGTAGCCCGCCTCACCCACGCCCACTAACGCGCGGCTGAACAGCATCTGCGGGTAGGTCTTTATCAGGCCGGTGAAAATGGTGGCGACGCTCCAGAACATCGCGCTAATGCCGATTATGGCCGGCCTTTTGTACTTGTCCCCGAAATAGCCCACCAGCGGCGCCACGCACATGTAGACCACCATGAACGCGGAGGCCAGCAGGCCCAGCTGCCCGTCGCTCAGCAGCAGGTCCTTCTTTATCAGCGGGAACACCGCGTACAGCGCCTGGCGGTCTATGTAATTGAAAAGGCTGATGGAAAATATCAGCAGCAGCACTTTCCGCGAGTAGGGATTTTCTGAAAACATCTCCATTATAATATCAAATTGGAAAACCCGGAATTATGCTAAAATTTATTTATCCTAAATTTCCGCCGGGAGAATACTATGAAAACCGCGACAAAGACCAAGAAATCCTCGAAGAAATCCGATATTACCTACACCAACAAGAACGGCTACGAGAAACTTTCCCCCGCAGACGCGAAAATGATGGAGCTCATTAACAAGCTTTACATCGACTTCCTCGGCATCGCCAAGACCGAGCGCGAAGCGCACGACGAGGCGGTAAAGCTCCTCGAGGCCGGCGGCTTCAAGGACCTGAGGCTGAACGAGAAAGGCAACATCAAACTGAAGGCCGGCGATAAGGTCTACAAATCCTGCGACGGCAAGACGCTGATGGCGGTGGTCATCGGCAAAAAGCCGCTGGAAGCCGGGATGCACATCGTGGGCGGCCATACGGACGCCCCCCGCATAGACATCAAGCAGAACCCCCTCTACGAGAACGGCGACATGGCCCTTCTGGACACCCATTATTACGGCGGCATAAAGAAATACCAGTGGGTCACCATCCCGCTGGCGCTGCACGGCGTATTCGTGAAGCCTGATGGGAAGACGATAAAGATCTCCATCGGCGAAGACCCCTCGGAACCGGTGCTCTGCATCACCGACCTGCTTCCCCACCTCGGCGCTGACCAGGCCAAGAAGACCCTCGCCGAAGGCATCGAGGGCGAGAACCTGGACGTCATAGTCGGTTCCATGCCTGTCGCTGAAAAGGACCGCAAGGAAAAGATCAAGTACACCATCCTGAAGATCCTCAACGAAAAATACGGCGTGACCGAAGAGGATTTCCTCTCCGCCGAGCTTGAACTGGTCCCCGCCGGCAAGCCCCGCGAAGGCGGCCTGGACCGCTCGATGGTGTTCGGCTACGGCCAGGACGACCGCGTCTGCGCCTACACCGCGCTTAAGGCCCTGCTGGACCTCAAAGCCGCCCCGGAATACACCGCCTGCGTCCTGCTCTGCGACAAGGAAGAGATCGGCTCGGTCGGCTCCACCGGCATGGCCTCCAACTTCTTCGAGAACACCTCGGCGGAACTGGTCAACCTGACCTCGGATAATTACAGCGGCCTGGTGCTCAAGCGCGCGCTGAACAATTCCTGGATGCTTTCCGCCGACGTGAACGCCCTGTTCGACCCGCTCTACCCCGCCGTTTCGGAGAAGAAGAACTCCGCCTTCCTGAACCACGGCCTCTGCGTGACCAAGTATTGCGGCGCGCGCGGCAAATCCGGCTCCTCGGACGCCAGCGCCGAATTCGTGGCGCAGGTGCGCCGCATCTTCGACAAGGCCGGCGTCATCTGGCAGACCGGCGAGCTGGGCAAGGTGGACCAGGGCGGCGGCGGCACCATCGCCTACCTGATGGCCCGCTACGGGATGCAGGTGCTGGACTGCGGCGTGGGCCTGCTCTCGATGCACGCGCCTCTGGAAGTTGCCGGCAAGCTGGACATCTACATGGCCTACAAAGGCTACCTGGCGTTCTTAAAGGACGGAAGGAAATAATCTGGAACCATGAACATCAAGATCATCGTCACGGGCGGGACTTTCGACAAGGAATACAACGAGGTGGACGGCAAGCTTTTCTTCCGCCGCACCCACCTGAACGAGATGCTCGCCCTGGGCCGCTCGCGGGTGAAGGTCACGGTCAAGACCCTGATGATGATAGACAGCCTGTTCATGACCGGCGCGGACAGGAAGAAGATACTCCGCGAATGCCAGGCTTCAAAGGAAAAGAAGATCGTAGTCACCCACGGCACCGACACAATGCCGGAAACCGCCCGCCTGCTGGGCAGGAACCTCAAGGGCAAGACACTCATCCTCACCGGCGCGATGATCCCCTACAAATTCGGCAGCTCCGACGGGATGTTCAACCTGGGCTCGGCCCTCTCTTTCGCGCAGACCCTCCCCCCCGACGTCTACATAGCCATGAACGGCCGCTTCTTCCCCTGGCACAATGTCAGGAAGAACAAGGCCAAAGGCGAGTTCGAAGAAATAAGATAGTTAATTCGGGGACACAATACCAATACTGGGATAGTATCGGTATTGTGTCCCCGAATTCATACACCGGCTACTGGAGCAACGCGTATTTCCAGGCAAAAGAGGCCGCCCCGGTCTGCGTGCACACCCAGAGCATAAATTCTGCGGTCGCCGTATATCTCGTCGATACCATCATCCTGCCGACTTCTGCGGCCGCATCGCAATCTCCCGCCGGGGGCGGGCCCGCAGTGTCAGCGTCAAGCGTATCCAGTTGTAAATAATGGGATGCCGTGTCTAATGGCGCCCCTACCTGCAGGGGACTTGCGGGCGAAACCGTCCCGATACCGACATTGTTGTCCTGGTCGACATAAATCGCCGCCACGCCCGGAGTGGCGGAAGTTGACACAACAAGCGGGGAACTCGCGGCGTCAGCGCGGAAAGTCCCGCTTGACGCCGTTATACCGTTTATAAAACTTGCGGACGCGGCCGTGACGCCCCAGGTCACGCTGACGCCTGCAGGGCTGGTAAAAGCTTTAGCGCCCGTAACGGTGTCCGTACTGGTGAAATATACCGCGGTGGAAAGCGCAACCTGCATAGGTGTTAGCGCGGCCGTAACCGTGGACAGGTCTATCTTGCCGGTGGCCAGGCTCGTTATCCACGACGGATCAGCATAAGTCCCGTTATTGTAAACGGCTGTAGACAATGCTGCCGCGTGGGCGTTTAGCACTGAAGTAACCGTGGATAGGTTGATTTTGCTGGTGTCCAGACTTGTTATCCACGACGGGTCAGCATAGGTACCATTATTATATACAGCGGTCGACAATGCGGCCGCGTGTGCGTCCAGCACTGAGGTCACCGTGGACAGGTCTATTTTGCTTGTTGCAAGACTCGTTATCCAGGCGGGGTTGGCATAAGTCCCATTGTTATAAACGGCGGTTGACAAGGCGGCCGCATGAGCGTTTAGCACGGACGTGACAGTCGACAGGTCTATCTTGCTGGTTGCCAGGCTCGTTAACCACGACGGATCAGCGTAAGCCCCGTTGTTATAAACCGCAGTAGACAAAGCAGCCGCGTGGGCATCAAGTACGGACGTGACCGTGGACAGGTCTATCTTACTTGTCGCCAGACTCGTTATCCAGGAAGGATCCGAATAAGAGCCCACGGTGTATACGCCCGTTGAAAGAGCCGCATTTATCGGCGCTACGGCATCATTGATCGCTGTGGTAACTGTTGAAAGGTTTATCTTGCTCGTAGCGAGGCTGGTTATCCACGACGGGTCGGCATAGGTGCCATTGTTATAGACGGCGGTCGACAAAGCCGCAGCGTGTGCGTTCAACACGGATGTGACCGTGGATAGATCTATCTTACCGGTCGCCAGGCTCGTTATCCACGACGGGTTTGGATAAGAGCCCACGGTGTATACGCCCGTTGAAAGAGCCGCATTTATCGGCGCTACGGCATCATTGATCGCTGTGGTAACTGTTGAAAGGTTTATCTTGCTCGTAGCGAGGCTGGTTATCCACGACGGGTCGGCATAGGTGCCATTGTTATAGACGGCGGTCGACAAAGCCGCAGCGTGTGCGTTCAACACGGATGTGACCGTGGATAGATCTATCTTACCGGTCGCCAGGCTCGTTATCCACGACGGGTTTGGATAAGAGCCCACGGTGTATACGCCCGTTGAAAGAGCCGCATTTATTGGTGCTACGGCCTCATTGATCGCCGTTGTGACTGTTGAAAGATTTATCTTGCTTGTAGCCAGGCTGGTTATCCACGAAGGGTCAGCATAACCACCATTATTGTAAACGGCGGTAGACAAAGCTGCGGCGTGGGCATCAAGTACCGACGTAACCGTGGACAGGTCTATCTTGCTGGTTGCCAGGCTGGTTATCCAGGCCGGGTTTGGATAAGAGCCGACAGTGTATACGCCGGTTGAAAGAGCCGCATTTATCGGCGCTACGGCATCATTGATCGCCGTAGTCACTGTTGAAAGGTTTATCTTACCGGTTGCCAAGCTCGTTATCCAGGACGGGTCGGCATAGGTGCCATTGTTATAGACGGCGGTCGACAAAGCCGCAGCGTGTGCGTTCAACACGGATGTGACCGTGGACAGGTCGACCTTACTGGTCGCCAGGCTCGTTATCCACGACGGGTTGGCATAGGTGCCATTGTTATAGACGGCGGTAGACAAAGCGGCAGCGTGCGCGTTTAACACGGATGTGACCGTGGATAGATCAATCTTACTGGTCGCCAGGCTGGTTATCCACGACGGGTTTGGATAAGAGCCTACAGTGTATACGCCGGTTGAAAGAGCCGCATTTATCGGCGCTACGGCATCATTGATCGCCGTAGTCACTGTTGAAAGGTTTATCTTACCGGTTGCCAAGCTCGTTATCCAGGACGGGTCGGCATAGGTGCCATTGTTATAGACGGCGGTCGACAAAGCCGCAGCGT
>CAZJUL010000115.1:3124-8099 GCA_964549095.1 uncultured Elusimicrobiaceae bacterium | reverse complement strand
CGGACCGTTTTTTAATAACGGGGCCTGAGTTGACAACCCATATTTAGGTTTGTAATATAAATCTATAGCTTTTAGTCTGTTTTCAGTTTCTACTGACCCGCAGAAAAATCAAAAAGGAAGGAAATCATGTCTAAACCCTCAGCAGTGGCGGAGAAAGGCAAAAAGTCCGTTCATGATTATGTAAACGGCGTGTTGGCGAGCGTTATCGCCAAGAACCCCGGCGAGAAAGAATTCCACCAGGCGGTCAAAGAAGTCCTCGAAACCCTCACCCCGGTGCTCGAGAAGCACCCCGAATACGTGAAGGCCAAGATCCTCGACAGAATTGTGGAGCCCGAGCGCTCTATCACTTTCCGCGTGCCGTGGACCGACGACAAAGGCGAAGTCCAGGTCAACCGCGGCTTCCTCTTTGAATTCAACAGCGCCATCGGCCCGTATAAGGGCGGCCTGCGCTTCCACCCCTCGGTGAACGCCAGCATCCTCAAGTTCCTGGGCTTCGAGCAGATCTTCAAGAACGCCCTGACCACGCTGCCCATGGGCGGCGGCAAGGGCGGCTCCGACTTCGACCCCAAGGGCAAGTCCGACGCCGAAGTGATGCGCTTCTGCCAGAGCTTCATGACCGAGCTGTGCCGCCACATCGGCCCCGACACCGACGTGCCGGCCGGCGACATCGGCGTGGGCGGCCGCGAGATCGGCTACATGTTCGGCCAGTACAAGCGCATCCGCAACGAGTTCACCGGCGTGCTGACCGGCAAGGGCCTCACCTGGGGCGGCTCGCTCATACGCCCGGAAGCCACCGGCTACGGCGTGGTGTATTTCGCGGAAGAGCAGCTCAAGACCAAGGGTACCAGCTTCAAAGGCAAGACCGTGGCGGTCTCCGGCTTCGGCAACGTGGCCTGGGGCGCGGTGAAGAAGGTCAACGACCTGGGCGGCAAGGTGGTCACCATCTCCGGCCCGGACGGCTGCATTTACGACAAGGCCGGCATCAGCGGCGACAAGTGGGAATACATGCTGCAGCTGCGCGCTTCCGGCCAGGACGTAGTGGCGCCTTACGCCAAGAAATTCGGCGCCGAATTCCGCGCCGGCAAGCGGCCCTGGGAAGTGAAGGTGGACGTGGCCCTGCCCTGCGCCACCCAGAACGAGCTCAACGAAGACGACGCCAAAGAACTGGTCAAGAACGGCGTCATCTGCGTGACCGAGGGCGCCAACATGCCCTGCACACCCGAAGCCGTGGAAACTTTCCAGAAGGCGGGGATACTTTTCTCCCCCGGAAAGGCTTCCAACGCCGGCGGCGTGGCCACCTCGGGCCTCGAGATGAGCCAGAACAGCATGCGCATGAGCTGGTCCAGCGAAGAAGTGGACAAGCACCTGCACAACATCATGGTGAACATCCACAACGCCTGCGTGGCGGCCGCTAAAGAAGCCGGCCAGCCGGGCAATTACGTGGTGGGCGCCAATATCGCCGGCTTCAAGAAAGTAGCCGAAGCGATGATGGCCCAGGGCCTGGTGTAACAAGGTACCTGAAACGATAAAAGAGGGCGTCCGCCTGAAGCGGACGCCCTCTTTGTTTATACCCTTTTTGGTTACGGATTCAGGCCAGTTTTTCGGTTATGAGCTTCTTAAGTTCCGGGCTTATTTCCTGGGATATCAGGCAGGCGTAATCCTTGAACGGTTTTTTCTTAAGCGACGCGAGGAGGGCCGGGTCGGCGAATACGGCTTCGGCCTGGCGCAGGGCGCGGACGCGCTCGCCGGACTTGTCCAGGACCATGGCCTGCCACAGCAGTATTTCCGCGTTCCCGGGCTCCAATTCCAGGGCCTTTGTGCAGCAGTCCAGCGCCTCCTTGAAGCGCCCCGCCCGGTATTGCGCGACGGCCAGGTATTCCCAGGCCCTGGGATCCGCGGGATCCAGCTTTAAAGCCTCTTCGAAAGAGCCGATCGCCTCGGCGAAACGGCCGGCATTCAAAAGCAGCTCGCCGTTCAGGATGTGTCCAGCCGCTTGCAGGATCTTCGGGTCCGGCGCCGGAGCCTGTTCCGCGGGCAGCTTAGACAATCTTGCCGCAAGCACCATAACGTCCCCGCCCAGGTCCGCGTCGTAACCCAGGCCAAGCTTGCAGAATTGTCCTATCACCGGCGCCCGTTCAGACAGCGGCAGGGTGCCGCGGTCTAGTATCAGCCCGGCCTGCTTTACGAAGCCCCGCCCCCAGCCCTGGCACGGCACACCCAGCCTCCGGGCCAGCTCCTGGAACTCCGGGAAAAAATAAGATTTCGCGCCGTTCTTGTAGCGCCGTATCGCCTTGCCGATGGGGAAAACATGCAGCCCGCCGAAAACCATGCGCGCCAGTATGAATTCCGCGTCCGGCCCCAGTTCCTTGTTCCAGCGCGGGTCCTGCTGCCACACTCCGCCCAGCACGCGCCGGCAGACTTCGCCGTAATACGAGCCCAGGCCCACCTGCGTCCCGAACTTCTCTTTGCCGGGGTTGTAGTCGGCGATGTCCAGCTCCGGCGCTTCGCCCGCGGCGCCGATGGCGAGGTCTACGGCCGCGTCCACGCCCTGCAGGCTGGCGGGGCTGTAGTCCAGCTCTATACCCAACCCGGCGAACAGGGGCTCTTTGACCATCTCCACCGCCACGAACCGCGCGAACCCTTCGAACCTGCGGCCAAAGCTGAACTTGGGAGGCTGGTCCTCCCGGCGCAAAACCTGCCCGCAGAGATTGCAGCAGAGCGCCGAGTCCGTATTATCATAGCCGCAGCCCGGACATTTTATAGCCATAGGCGAATTTTAGTTTTTATCCGGCGGAGAAAACAAGCCGGCCATTATTTGTAAAATATGCTGAAAGAATTATATGAGGGACTATTTGGAGAAAAAACTGCTTTACGGCGTCGGGGTGGTCGTTACCATGCTGGGCGGCGTACTGCTGCTCATGGGCCTCGCCAGCGTGGGCCTTGCGTTGCTCGGCCCGCTATTCGGCGGGCGCAGGGAAAGCCTGCTCTCCGACGCGGCGGCTTTACCCATTTTTCTGGCCAGCTTCGTCAGCTTCTTTATAGGGCAGGGACTGCGCGACCAGCCGCTGACGCTGAAGGACCTGGCCCGCAGCGCCGCGGAAACCGCGGCTTTCCTGATCTCCGGCTTCTGGACCATCCGGATCACTTCGGTAAAGGTCGCGGTCTGGGAATATATCGCTTACCTGGTGCTGCTCTCCTGCTTCTTCGTCTTCGGGATAAATAAATTCCTTAAATCCGAAACCGGCGCGCGGCTTACCGGGAAATAAACCCGCGCGCGCCTCCCCGTCCCCCCCCCCCCCCTCTCCGTGCGGATCTGCCGCAAGTGCGCCTCACAGTAATCTCTCGAAAATGATCCGGATACCCCGAGCCCGCTCCGGCCGGGGGAATCCTACCTATGGCGGCGCGTATAACTCCGTATTGCGGCCGCCTGTGTGGAAGAGTATCGTATAAGAATGAAGGATAACTCTTGGCCGGTAATGGAGATAAATCGATGAAAATGCTGCTGGTTTTTATTTGTATGCTCGGCGCCCTGGTCTGCCCGCTGCGGGCGCAGACGGACGGGCAGTTGGGCGCGGGCGTAATCCTGGGTGATCCGAACGGCCTCACGGCCAAGTATTGGCTCAGCGGCACCCGTGCGCTGGATGCCGGCGTCGGGTTCGGCTCGGACGTGTCCCTGTACGCCGACTACCTGTGGCACAGCTGGGAGATACTGAGCCAGCCGGCCGAAGGCAAAATCCCGCTTTACCTGGGGCTGGGCGCCCAGATCCGGACCTCTTCCCCAAGCGCGTTCGGACTGCGCGCGGTAGGGGGCGCGGCCTACTGGCTGCAGAACGTCCCGCTGGAGATATTCCTTGAACTGGTTCCCGTCCTGAACCTGTCTTCCCACGGCAACGGCATGGACCTGAACGCGGGCCTGGGCGTGCGGTATTACTTCAACTCGGGGAAATAGAAATGAACAGAACATTTGAAGCCGAGGGCGCGGCCGATGACGCCCTCGGTTATAAAATAAGGAAAGACGGGCTGCTGCGGATACTCAGCGTGCTGGACCAGCAGTACGACTCCTTTAGAGCCATCAAGGGCTCCGCCGAAGCGCCCGCAGCCGGAGAAAAGTCACAGGAAACCGGTCAAAGCCGCGGCAGGCGCGGCCTGCCGCTGCGGCGCCTCGAACGGTCTTCCGGGCAAAAACGCGGAGACACTGTTTAAGAACGGCTTGGAAGAGGCGCTAATGAAGGCGGCAGTAAGTATCGGCCGGCTGCCGGTCCGTTACAGGCGGAAATTATGACCAGGAAATCGCGCGCGTTATCTTCCGGAAGAATAAGGTTCACCGTGCGGACGGGAATGTGCTTTTGCGCGATCATCTGCGCGCTGCTGTTTTATCCGTCCGCCGCAAGCTTTGCGAAAGAAGGACCCGCTGAAGCGGCGGCGTCGCAGCGCCTCTCCTCGCAGGGAGAGCGCGAACTGCGCGGGCTCATAGCCGCCGGGAGCCTGGAAACGCTCCAGCGGCCCGCGTTCGCCGAATACCAGGCCGAGATCGGTGAATTTTACCGGTCTGGCGGTTACACCCTGGCCTGGGTGAGCGGGGCGGGAGCGACCGGTAAGGCCCGTTCGGTCATCAGGCTCCTGGAGACCGCGGACGACGAAGGCCTGCCCGCGCAGGATTACGACAGCTCCCTTTGGGCGGAGCGCCTGGCGGGCCTGGGGATCCCGGACAGCCCGGAGGCGGAATCCGCCGCTCTCCGCTTCGACCTTGCGCTCACGGTCTGCGCTATGCGCTACATCCTGGACCTGCACCTCGGCCGGATAAACCCGCAGCTTTCCCCCCCAGCTTTAGATGTAGAACCCGACACCCGCAAGCCGTCGGACTATCTCCGTAAACGGGTAGTTGCGGCGGAAGACGCTGCGGCCGCGCTCAAGACGCTGGAGCCGCCGTTCCGCGCCTACCGGCGCCTGGTCAACGCCGTACACCGGTACAGGG
>CAZJUL010000115.1:0-3114 GCA_964549095.1 uncultured Elusimicrobiaceae bacterium | reverse complement strand
CCCGCCGGGATGACGGCGAAATATTGCCCGCTTCCGATAGCCCGGTCAGGCCCGGTGACCGCTACCCAGGCGCCCCGCGGCTGGCCCGCCTGCTGAGCCTGCTGGGAGACCTGCCGGGCCCGCAGGCGGACCCCGCCCCGCAGCGCTATACGCGGCGGCTGGTAAAGGCGGTGAAGAACTTTCAGCGCCGGCACGGCCTTGCCCCCGACGGACTGCTTGACGAACGGACGCTTCGCCAGCTAAACACCCCGCTGGACCAGCGCCTGCGCCAGCTGCGCCTGACCCTGGAGCGGTGGCGCTGGCTGCCTCACCGGTCTCCCCGGCCGCCCATCATCGTCAATATACCGGAATTCCGGCTTTACGCCGGCGAAGCGCCGCCGCAGAACGTGGTGGTCGGCATGGCCTTCGAGCATCAGACCCCGGTTTTCGCCAGCCTGCTGACCGAAGTGGTGTTCCGGCCGCCGTGGAACGTTCCCGCGAGCATCCAGCTAGGGGAACTGGTGCCGGCGATAGAAAAGGATCCCGACTATCTTAAGAAGCACGCTTTCGAAGTGATAGACGACAGGAACTCCGTCATCAGCTCGGGAACGGTCAGCGCGGAGGTCCTGGCACAGTTGCAGGCGGGACGGCTTTATCTCCGGCAAAAGCCGGGCCCTAACAATTCGCTGGGCCTGGTGAAGTTCATGATGCCCAACCCCCACAGCGTCTATCTTCACGGCACGCCTTCAAGGCGGGGGTTCAGGGAATCGCGGAGGGATTTCAGCCACAGCTGCATCCGGGTAGAGGATCCGGAGGCGCTGGCGGCCTGGGTGCTGCGCGACCGGCCGGAATGGACGCCGGAACTTATAGGGGCGGCCATAAAAGGCACGGAAACCGTCACGGTAACGCTCACCGAACAGATCCCGGTGTTCCTCCAGTACGGGACGGCCGCGGTGGAAGAGGACGGAGAGGTGCGGTTCTATGACGATATTTACAAGCGGGACGCGGCGGAGGCGTCGGCTTTCGAACAGCGGTCGCGGGTCGCGGCGCGGTAGCTCACCAGCGCCGCACGCGGCCGATGTCCACGTGGAGGAAATCAGATCTGGCGTAGTAGCCCACGCCGCCGCCCTTGAGCGCGAGCGCGGCGTCGCGCAGGCGGGAGGTCCGCGTTCCGGGCAGGCGGATATCCACGGCCGCCCCTTTGATGTGCAGGCTTTTCTCGGCGACACCCGAGCTGCGGCCCCGGAGGCTTTTGTTGGTCGCCGGAGCGCGGTAGCCGCAGACGACATGGATCTCGGCCTCAGGCCGCCCCGCTTTGGCCGCGAGCTCGGTGAGCAGGTCGAAGAGCCGGGGGTCGTAATGTTTGACCCTGTCCGCCCGCCAGTCGCGGAGGAAGAGGTCCAGTTTCATCAGCGCCCCGGGATCGTAGACGCCGCCGCGGCGGTAGACCACGTCGAGGCGCTCCAGGGTATGGGTATTGAACAGCCGCAGGCGGTACTCGCGCGGCGCAGTAAGTTTCCCGGAAACGAACGAGGCAGGCAGGAACAGCGCCGCCAGAAGCAGGTGTCGCATACCAGAGCCTACCAGATATTCCCGTGCTGCGCCATGACTATAAGTTACAGACAGGAACAGGGCGGAACGCGGCGGACGGCGCCGCGGCGGCAACAAAGCGGCAAGCGTGCCTTTGGAAAAAAAAGAGGAGCGGAGTTTTATGAACAAGACCTATAAGATCGCGGTTTATTTCGCGGGGGCTGCGCTGCTGTGCGCTATGGTGGCGCTGTCTTACTGGAGTTTCGCGCAGATAGGGAAAGCGGCCGACGCGCGAGAACACACTTTCATGGTGATAGACAGCGCGAACAAGTTGCTCTCCGCGCTGCTGGACGCCGAGACCGGGCAGCGCGGCTATCTGCTGACCGGCGACGAGGCCTTCCTGGAACCGTACCTGGCGGCGCGCGACGGCATCGGCGGCCGGTTGAACGCCTTGCGCCGGCTCGCCTTAAGCGAAGCCGCCCGTAAGCGCCTGGACGCGCTGGCGCCGCTTACAGACGCCAAGCTGGCGCAGATCGCGCTCATCATAAAGCTGCGCCGCGGCAATAATATGGCCGCCGCCCTGGCGGAGACGCGCGGCAGCCGGGGCAAGCGGCTGATGGACGGTATCCGCCTGGAGATGGCGGGCTTCATCCGGCTGGCCGAAAGCGGGCTGGCGCAGCACGACGCTGATTTCGAGACGAACATGCGCCGATTGTTGATTATCATGGCCGCCGCCAGCCTGCTTATCCTGCTGCTCGCGGTCCTGTTCGCATATTTCAACCATAAGGAAATACAGAACCGGCTCTTGAACCTGGTCCATCTTGAAACGCGGAACCTGCTCGAGATCCAGGAGGACACCAACAAACGATTGCTGCAGGCCAATACCGCCCTGCAGGTCAGCGAGGAAAAGCTGGCGGTCACGCTCACCTCCATCGGCGACGCGGTTATGGCCACCGATAACGAGGGGCTCGTAACCCTCCTTAATCCCGTCGCCGAGCGCCTCACCGGCTGGACGCAGGCCCAGGCCGTCGGCCGCCCGGTGGACGAGATCTTCCGCATCATCAACGAGGAGACCCGCCAGCCCTCCGTCAACCCGGTAACGGAAACCCTGGAGAAGGGCACAATAGGGCTTCTGACCAATCACACCATACTGATCACCCGCACCGGCAGCGAGTGCGCTATTTCCGACAGCTGCGCGCCGATCCGCAACCGAGACGGACGCGTGGCCGGCGCCGTTATGGTGTTCCGCGATGTCTCGGCGAGCAGGGAGATAGAGATCGGGCTGGAAAAAACCCGTAAGGAACTGGCGGCGACCAAGATCTCCGAAGACGCGGCCCGCGAATACTCGGACAGCATCATCAATACCGTGCGCGAGCCGCTGATCTCCCTGGACCAGGACCTGCGGGTGGTTTCCGCCAGCCGTTCCTTCTACGAGGTCTTCAAGGTGAACCCGAAAGAGACCGTGGGCCAGCTTATCTACGACCTGGGCAACAAGCAGTGGAATATCCCCAAGCTGCGGGAACTGCTGGAGACCATCCTTCCCAAGAAAGCGACCTTCGACAACTACGAGGTCGAACACGATTTCGCCGACATCGGCAGGCGCAT
>CAZJUL010000114.1:7889-8134 GCA_964549095.1 uncultured Elusimicrobiaceae bacterium | reverse complement strand
GTGGCGCAGCACGCCCATGGCCGGGTCGTTGGTCAGCACCCGTTCGATGCGCGCCGCCATCTCTTTGGTGCCGTCCGCCACCGTGACCTGCCCGGCGTGCAGCGAATAGCCCATACCCACCCCGCCGCCGTGGTGGAAGGAAACCCAGCTGGCGCCCGACGCCGTGTTTATCAGCGCGTTGAGTATCGGCCAGTCGGCTATCGCGTCGGAGCCGTCCTTCATGGCTTCCGTCTCACGGAAGGGGC
>CAZJUL010000114.1:0-7879 GCA_964549095.1 uncultured Elusimicrobiaceae bacterium | reverse complement strand
GGCCACCGAACCGGCGTCCAGGTGGTCGCGGCCTATCACTATCGGCGCCGAGATCTTTCCCCTGGCCACCAGTTCGTTGAAGCGCAGACCGGCCAGATGCCGCTCGCCGTAGCCCAGCCAGCAGATGCGCGCCGGCAGCCCCTGGAACTTCACTTTCTTCGCGGCCATCTCCAGCCAATGGTTCAGGTGGGCGTTCTTGGGGAACAGCTCCTTTATGGCCGCGTCCGTCACCGCTATGTCCTTCGGGTCACCGGACAGCGCCGCCCAGCGGAACGGGCCCTTGCCCTCGCAGAAAAGCGGCCTGATATAGGCGGGCACGAACCCGGGGAAATCGTAGGCGCGCTTCACGCCCTGCTTGAAAGCCATGGTGCGGATATTGTTGCCGTAGTCGAAGGTGGCGGCGCCGGCCTTCTGCAGCTTCAGCATCGCCTCCACGTGTACCGCTATCGACTCCATAGCCAGCTTCACGTATTTTTTGGGATCTTTGCGGCGCAGCTCCGCGGCCGCTTTCACGCTGTAGCCCTTCGGGATATACCCGCGCAGCGGGTCGTGGGCGGAGGTCTGGTCGGTCAGCACGTCCACCTGCACGCCGCAGCGCGCCATTTCGGGCAGCACCTCGGAGCAGTTGCCCAGCAGGCCTATTGAAAGCGGCCTCTTTTCCTTCTGCGCCGCGGCGGCCAGCTTCAGCGCTTCGTCCAGCGAATCGGCCCGCAGGTCCACGTAGGCGGTGTCCAGGCGCTTCTGTATGCGCGTCTCGTCCACTTCCACCACTATCGCCACGCCGCCGTTCATCGTTACGGCCAGCGGCTGCGCGCCGCTCATCCCGCCCAGGCCGCCGGTCACGGTAAGCTTCCCCGCGAGGTCGCTCTTGAAATGTTTGCGGGCGCATTCGGCGAAGGTTTCGTAGGTGCCCTGCAGTATGCCCTGGGTGCCGATGTAGATCCAGGAGCCGGCCGTCATCTGTCCGTACATCATCAGGCCCTTCTTATCCAGCTCGTCGAAAGTCTCCCAGTTGGCCCAGTTGCCCACTAAATTCGAGTTGGCTATTATAACGCGCGGGCAATGCTCGTAGGTGCGCAGCACGCCGACCGGCTTGCCGGACTGCACCAGCAGCGTTTCGTCGTTCTCCAGTCCGCGCAGTGAAGAAACTATGGCGCGGTAGCAGTCCCAGTTGCGGGCGGCCTTGCCGCGCCCGCCGTAAACCACCAGTTCGCCGGGGCGCTCCGCCACCTCGGGGTCCAGGTTGTTCATCAGCATGCGCAGGGCCGCTTCCTGCTGCCAGCCCTTGCACGAGAGCTTGTTTCCGCGCGCCGCCCTAATGTCTCCTTTCATCTGGACCATTTGTCTTTCTCCTGAATTGATTAAGCGCCGCCGCCCTTCCGGCCGTTCCCGGCCGGCCGCGCCCCGGCGCCGCGTCCCCCGTAGAAAGGGGCTATCTTTTTCCGCACGTCCCCGACGGTGGCCGCGCCGTCCTTCCTGAAGATCACCAGGAAATGCTCGAAGATCCTGCGCGTCATCTCCACGTCGGCGAGCGCCCGGTGCCAGTTGCCGGCGGGGATCTCCAGCTCTTTGGCTATGGTCCCCAGCCGGTTGTTGGTAAACGAGCCGAAGCCGCGCGCCATCGGCAGGGTGTCTATCTCGGGCAGGTCCGGGAACCTGAGGCCGGCGCGGGCGAATTCCATCCGCAGGAAAGAGATGTCGAATTCCGCGTTATGCGCCACCAGCACCGCGCCTTCCAGCTCGGCTATCAGCCTGGGGGCCACCGCCCCGAAAGAGGGAGCGCCGCGCACCATCTCGTCGGTAATCCCGTGTATACCGGACGCCTCGGCCGGGATCGGGAGGCCGGGATCCACCAGGGAGCTGAAGCGGGCGGCAACGACGCCTCCGCGCGAACAGACCAGCGCCACCTCGCACACGCGCGAGGTGACGGGCGAAAGGCCGGTGGTCTCCACGTCTATGAAAGCGAACAGCGCGTCGTCGAGGTTCGTGGTAAGCGGGTCCATTGTCATACGGGAACGGGCAGGCTAAAAGATGGAGCCCAGGTACATTATACGCGTCCAGAGGCCGCACACTATGGTGACCGCCAGGCTGATCAGGATATTCGTCCCGGACAGGTCGATGATCCGCTTCTTCTTGATGTAGAAGAGCTGCATTATCCAGGCGCCGGCGAAAGGCAGCCACCACCAGCCCGAAACGAAGAAGAATGACCAGAGCACTATGCGCTCGAAGATCAGGAAATACTTTTCGTCGAAGCCCGGGAACTCCTTGCCGTGCAGTTCCTTCTCGATGAAATAGACCAGCACCGTGGTCACGTGGGTTACGAGGATGAACATGCAGAGGATGCCCACCCACTTTTCCGGCAGGAAGAAGGCCTTGTCCAGCACCGTCACCGGCGACAGCATGAACATCACGTACACGTGCAGGAACTGGTCCAGCAGGAAGCTGGCCGTGCCGTCCCGGAAACCCAGCTTCTTGACGCTGTAAACGCGCAGCTCGTCTATGATGAAATGCAGGACCAGCATCACCGTCACCGCCCACCAGCCGTTCAGTTGCAGGAAGCCGACGTCCACCCAGATCCTGGTCATCTGGTTGTACAGCAGGGCGACCGCGACGATATAATGCGTCAGGCAGTGCAGGATCATGCCGAAGACGCCCTGGCGCTTGAGCTTGTTGATGATGTTGAACTGCAGCGTGAAATCCGCCAGCAGGTGCGAGAGGAAGAACCGCCAGAATATGTCCATTCGTTGGTCCCGGGGGCCGGCCTTCGCCGGCCCCGTCAAAACCCGGCCGCTACTTAGAAGTGAGGTTGAACGTCCCGTCCCAGTCCTTGGGCACGGAGACGGCGTATTTTTCCGCCAGGGCCAGGTAGAACGCGCTGGGCCCGTCCTTGGGCTCCACCTCCAGGGCCGCCTTCAGGGCAGTCTGCGCCTTGTCGTACGCGCCCTTGTAGAAATGGTCCAGCCCGTCGTTGTAGTGGGCGGCCAGCTTGGCGGTCTTCGCGTCCATGCCGCCCTTCTTGCCCAGCAGCTCGTAAACCTTTACGGGGATGGCCTTGCCGACCACCCGCACCTGGCCGAGCAGGCGGGCCTCCACGGAATCCTTGGCCTCCTCGTACGTATACTCGCTCACCATTATTTTCGAATGGAAGTACTTGTTGGCGCCTTCCAGGCGGGAGGCCAGGTTCACGGTGTCGCCCATTACGGTATAGGACATACGGGTGTTCGAACCCATGTTCCCCACGACCATGAAGCCGGAATTCAGGCCTATGCGGCAGTCTGGCTTTATACTGAACTCGGAGCTTTCGTTAAGCCTGTGCAGTTCGGCCAGGCAGTCTATGGCGGCGAGGCAGGCCAGCTTGCGGTGGTCCTTCTGGTCCAGAGGGGCGTTCCAGAAAGCCATTATGCAGTCGCCTATATACTTGTCCACCACGCCGTCGTGCCTGAGTATCACATCGGTAAAGCCGGACAGGTAGGTGTTCATCATCTTCGTGAGCTGGTCGGGGGTCAGCTTCTCCGAAATGGTGGTAAAGCCCGCGATATCCAGGAAGAACGCCGTCATATCGCGCTTCTCCCCGCCCAGCGACAGCTTGGAGGGGTCCTTGGTGATGATCTCCACGACCTTCGGCGAGAGGTACTGGCCGAAAGTGCTCTTTATCCATTTCTTTTCGCGGCCCTCGGCCAGGCCCTTGTCTATGGTTATGTAAGCGAACGGGAACAGGAAGGGGCCCGTTATGGTGAAGAACGGCATCACGATGTTGTGCGCGCGCAGGACGATGTCCAGCACCAGGAAGCCGGCGATTATGGAGACGCAGGTGCCGACCAGCGCGTTCAGCGGGAATTTCCGCAGCAGCACCGGCACCCACGGCAGCAGGAAGATGAGCAGCAGGACGTAGTCGGTGGGGACCGGGCGCCTGAAGTCGTTGGACAGCAGGTTGTCTATGAAGGTAGCGTGCACCTCCACGCCGGGGAAAAGCTTCAGGAACGGGTTCGGCACGTGGTCGAACGCCCCGAGGGCGGTGGCGCCTATGAAGGTTATCCCGCCGTTCAGGCATTCCTTCTCGGCCGGGCTGAGCTTCCCCTCGATGATGTCCCGCGCGGAGATCCAGCGGTAGCTGGAAAGGGCTTTCTTCTGGGGCGGGTTGTCCCAGCCGGGATGCTCGGGCCAGTCCTGCACGTAGCGGTAGTTCAGCATCTTCTCCGAGTCGTACTCTTTGAGCAGTTCGGAGAGCTTCTTCCCGGAATAAAGGGCGTAGGTGGCTATGCCGAGCGAAGGGATGTCCAGCTCCGCGCACTCCTTGCCGCAGCGGAGGTTCTTCAGCCCGGTATCGGCGTAAGTGACCTTCCGCTCGGTCTCGCCAATAAAGCGCGTCGGGTAAAAGGGCCAGTACCGCCGCACCATACCGTCGCTGTCCATTGAGATGTCCACGTGCGGGTGGGCCACTATGGCGCTGGCCTCGGGCAGGCCTTTTATGGGCTTCTTTATGCCAAGATTGGAAACGTCGATGCCGATAAGGTTGACCACGTTGCCCGCTTTCGCCACGGCCTCCACGTATTTGCGGTCGTTCTCGGGGAAATCCCTGTCGGGCTCGAACAGCAGCACGTCCACGCCCACGCTTTTTACCCCCAGCTTTTTGAGCTGCGTCACCACCTCGGCGTAGTAGCGGCGGCGCACGGGCCAGCCGTATTTTTCCAGCGTGTGCTCGTCCAGCGCGGTGATGGAGACCTTCGGGTGCACGGGCTTGTTGTAATACTTGCCGAAAAGGAAAGTGGACGACAGTTCCTTGGTGGACAGGTCCAGGGCGGAAAGCTTGTCCGGGAGGTTCAGGATGAAGTTATCCCAGCTGTTGTCCATCGGGGTGGTAATGGAGATGATCTGCGAGATTATGACCCAGACGAACGAGAAACACACCACCGAGACGTACATCTTCCAGTTTCCGGTTCCAGCCTTTTTAGTTGCCATTTAGCTCTCCTTGAAATAAGCCCGCGGGAACCCCCCGCCGCTTCAGGATGCGCCCAGCCGCACCTTAAAAACGCTGCCGCCGCCAGGCCGGGCCTCCGCCCAGATCCTGCCGCCGTGCAGCTCCACTATCTTCTGGGCTATGGCCAGGCCCAGGCCGAAGCCCTGGTGCCCGTCATCAGCCGCTTTAAGCTGCCTGTACTTCTCAAAGATCGTCTTCAGCCTGTCTTTAGGCACGCCGGGGCCGGTGTCCGAAACGGTGAAGAGGACGCCGCCCTTGTCCGGCCTGGCCCCGAGCCGCACCGAGCCCCCCGCCGGGGTGAATTTATACGCGTTCGAGAGCAGGTTGTCCAGCACGCGCTTGAGCAGGCGCTCGTCGCCGCTGAAAACCGGCGGCGCCGGGTCCCGTTCCATCACAAATTCTACCTTTTTTTCCCCGAACAGGGCTTTAAATTCTTCAAAGGCCGCCCCGAGCATTTCCGCCGTCTTTATCTCCGCCAGCCGCGGCTTGACGCTGCCGGCCTCCATCTTGGCGATGTCCAGGATGTTCTCGAGCATCTCGAAGAGCCGGACGCTGGAATTCTTTATGTTGGAGATGTAGCCCGCGGACTTGTCCGTGGCCGGGCAGGAATTCTCCAGCAGCTTGATGTAGCCCTGCATTGTAAGCAGCGGCGCCCTCAGGTCGTGCGCTACCGAGTGGAAGAGCTCCTCTTTCATCCGCTGCATCTCCGCCTCGAGCGTCACGTCCCGCAGGGCGATGAAGATCCCCGGCCGGCTGGTCTTGGAGGAAAGCACCTGCATGCTTACGCGGTACACTTTCCTGCCGCGCCCGTCGGGGCCCGGCATTTCCACCGCGCCGTCCTTGGCGCTGGCCTTTTTGCTGACCAGGTCGCAGACCTGCCTGCGCAGTTTTTCGTTCTCCCGGCCCAGCGGTTCGCCGTCCTTTATGCCCAGCAGTTCCCGCGCCGCGGCGTTGGCGTAAAGCAGTTCCCCCCTGAGGTCGCTCAGGAGCATGGCGTCGTGCATCAGGCTCATTACCAGCTCCGCCTTCTGCTTCTCCTCCAGCATCTTCTCCACCTGCAGGCCGTGGTAGCGGTCCACTTCCCGCATCATGGCGTTGAAGGCCTTCTGCAGCGCCGTTATCTCGGTGATGTCGGCCTTTTCCACCACCGGGACCTTGAAGTTCTGGGCCGAGACCCGCCTGGCGCCCTCTATCAGCTCTCCCACCGGGTTGATGAGGCGGCGGCTGAGCACCAGCGCCGAAAAATAGAACACCGTCGAGATGCCCAGCAGGAAGAACATTATCAGGGAGGTTATCAGGTTGATGCCGCGGAACGCCTCCCGGCGGGTCTGCAGGGTCAGCGCGTAAAGTTCGAAGCCGGGAACTTTCGCGTAGGAGCCGATGTAGTCGGCGTCGCGGCCGGGCAGTTCCCTGGTGCCGCTGGCCGGCCCCATGAAGAATTTCTTGAGCTCGCCGGGGTCCACGGGCCGCGCGTTCCCGCCTATGGTGAACATCCGGCCGTCGGGATCGGCCACGAAGACGCCGCCGGTGGCGCCCATCTTCTGCACGGCCAGCTTGGTGAAAAGGTCCCGCAGGTTGACCACCGCGAAGGCGTAATGCCCGCTTTCGAACGGGTAGACGAGCCGGCAGACAGGCAGGTTATAGAGCAGTTCGAAAGACCCGAGCTCGGGCCGGCCGGTCCTTACCGCCTTCCTGAAAAGCTCGTCCCTGGAGATGTCCAGGTAGCCGAAGATCCTCCTGATCTCGGGCGTGCCGGCGCTGATCAGCTCCCGGCCGTCGGGCCCGGTGAAGGCCATGAAGAGGAACTCGGGGTTCCTGTCCAAAGTTTTTTTCAGGGCGGCCTGGCTGAGGTAGTCACCCGGCTCCCACATCGTGAACATGCGGCGGTGCAGCTCGTCGGTCTTGTGGCTTATCATCACCGCGGCCATCTGCGAGAGGTTCTCGTGCAGGCCCTGCACGTTGTCCTTCGCGACGGACTGGTAATAGAAGAGGAAGGCGGCGGTCGGCACGATGGGGATGAGCCCCATGCCGAAGATGATGAGCAGCAGCCGGTTGAATAAGCTCACGGTTTAAGCAAAAGAAGACAGGCTGCGGGAGCCGGAATTCAGAAGCGCTGAATTCCGCCCGCCGTTCCCCGGCTCCTACTTGGTTTTCCTCTTTTTAAGCGCTTCTATCAGCTTCGGGGCTATCTCGTGCACGTCGCCCACCACGCCGTACTTGGCCACGTTGAAGATCGGGGCGTTGGGGTCCTTGTTGACAGAGACGATGATGTCGGAGGCGCGCATGCCCACAATGTGCTGCACGGCGCCGGAGATGCCGAACGAAAGGTAAAGCTTAGGCGAGACCGTGGTGCCGCTCTGCCCGACCTGGTGCAGCTTTTCCTTGAAGCCCAGGTCCACGGCCGCGCGGGAGGCGCCGACCACCCCGCCCAGCAGCTTGGATATCTCCTCGAGCAGCTTGAATTTCTCTTTGGTCTTCATGCCGCGGCCGCCGGAGACTATGATCCTGGCGTCGTCCAGCCGAACACCGCCGTGGGCGTGGGTGAGCTTGCGCTCCAGCACCTTTACCCGGCGCAGGTTCTTGTCCACCCGTATGTCCTCGCGCAGCGTGACGGCCACCTTGCCGTAGGCCGGCTCGGCCAGCTTCATCACGTTGGGCCTCACGGTGGCCATCTGCGGCCGGGAGTTGGGGCTGAGGATGTCGGCCATGATATTGCCGCCGAATGCCGGCCGGGACTGCAGCAGGAGCCCGTCCTTTATGGACAGGCCGGTGCAGTCGGCGGTAAGCCCGCAGTAGATGGCGGAGGCCACCCTGGGGGCCAGGTCGCGGCCCATTATGGTGGCGCCGTAAAGCATTATGCTGGGCTTGTGCTTGTTTATCAGGGCTATGATGGCGGCGGCG
>CAZJUL010000113.1:0-8184 GCA_964549095.1 uncultured Elusimicrobiaceae bacterium | reverse complement strand
CCGCGGTGGAAATAGCCGCGTTTATAGGCGCCACGGCCGCATCTATGGCGGCGGTTACGGTGGACAGGTTAATCTTGCTGGTAGAGAGACTTGTTATCCAGGCCGGGTCCGCGTAAGAGCCGGTGGTATAGACGCCGTTGGCGACGCTGGCTGCCTGCGCGCCGGTATCCAGTTTGCCGGCGAGCGCTGAAGTGACCGTGGACAGGTCTATGAGCGTGGGCGGGACTGTCACATCGTTCGCCAGCTTACCCGCCAGCGCGGCGGTTACTGTCGATAGGTTTATCAGCGTAGCCGGTACGCCGCCGCTCAGCTGGCTGGCGGGGATGCCGGTAAGGTCTGCGGCGCTTAAATTCGACAGGTAAACTCCGCTGAGTGCGGGTATCCGGCCGTCGGTCCCGATGATGTTCACCCCGCCGGCCTTTATGCCGCCGGCCACGCTCAGCGCGTCCGCGCCGGTGCCGGAGAATACGGCCGTGGCGGCGAGCACGCCGTAATCCGCCCTGATGTTCCCGGCCACTTCGAGTTTCTCGGAGGGGGCCTTGCCTATGCCGACTTTATTGGAAGTGGTGTTGAGCACCACCGTCCCGGCGGCCTCGCTCCAGGGGCTTACGCCTCCGGCGGCCAGCTGCACCCAGCCGGAGCCGTTGGACACGTAGAGCGAATCCCCGACATTGTCGTAATACAGGGCGCCTTTGCCGAGCGCCGTCGCGGACGGGGCCGAGGAGAAATCCCCGACCTTTAACTGCGCGGCGACCACCAGGTTGGTGGAAACGAGCAGGTACTGCTGGCTGGAGGTGGCGAACGCCGGAGAGGCGTTCACGGTCAGGGTGCCGGTAAAAGTATTGGCTCCGGTCCCTATCTTGCCGTCTATCAATCCTTTCAGCGTCGTGGTATCCGTAGCCACGGAGTCCAGGCGCCCGCCCAGCGCGGTATCTGCGCCGGCGCGGTTAATTAATTCACCGGCGAGGTTGCCCGCGATAGTAGTGGTATCGGTTCTGACGGCGTCATAGTCAGCCTTAGCTGACAACTGCCCGGCTATGGTCGTAGTATCGATCCTGACGGCGTCGTAATCCGCCTTCGCGGAGAGCTGCCCGGCGATAGTGGTGGTATCCGCCATCACGGTGTCTATGCGCCCGCCCAGCGCGGTGTCGGCGCCGGCGCGGTTCGTTATTTCAGCTGCGAGGCTGCCCGCGATAGTTGTGGTGTCGGTCCTGACGGCGTTATAATCCGCCTTCGCGGAGAGCTGCCCGGCGATAGTGGTGGTATCTGCCATCACGGTGTCCAGGCGTCCGTCCAGCGCGGTGTCGGCGCCGGCGCGGTTCGTGATTTCAGCCGCGAGGTTGCCGGCTATGGTAGTGGTGTCGGTCCTGACGGCGTTGTAATCGGCCTTCGCGGCCAGCTGCCCGGCGATTGTTGTGGTATCCGCCATCACGGCGTCCAGGCGTCCGCCCATCGCTGTATCGGCGCCTGCTCGGTTCGATATTTCAGCGGAGAGGTTTCCCGCGATAGTAGTAGTATCTATCCTGACGGCGTTGTAATCGGCCTTCGCGGAGAGCTGTCCGGCGATAGTGGTGGTATCCGCCATAACCGTATCCAGGCGTCCGCCCAGCGCTATATCGGCGCCGGAACGGTTCGATATTTCAGCCGCGAGGTTGCCCGCGATAGTCGTTGTGTCGGTCCTGACGGCGTTATAATCGGCCTTCGCGGACAGTTGCCCGGCGATAGTGGTGGTATCCGCCATCACGGCGTCCAGGCGTCCGCCCAGCGCGGTGTCTGCGCCGGCGCGGTTCGTCAGTTCCGCCGCCAGGCCTCCGGCGATAGTCGTGGTATCCGCCGCTACCGCGGTGAACCGTGCGTCGTGGGCCGATACGCTTACCGACAGCGAAGCCGTTGACGCGCCGAGGTCCGCTATCAGGGCGTTCTGCGCGGAATCCTGCGAGCCGGCTATGCCGGTCAGCAGGGAGCCGTCGATAGCGGGCAGGCGGCCGAGCGTATCAAGGCGCACCAGCTGCGAAGCGCCGTTGAAAATATTGCCCTGCTTGGTGACGGAAGAAGCGTCCAGCAGCGCGTTGGGCACCGTGTTGGCCAGTTTTGAGGCGTCCAGCAGCCCGGCGGCGGTGGTGACCAGGTTGCCCTGCAGGTTTATCCTGCCGGCTGAAACGTATATGTCCGACGAGACCGTCAGCAGGTTCAGGAAAGTGTTGAGTCCGGTGAAGGTCTGGGTGGAGACCAGCACGTTGCCGGAGGAGCCGCCGACGGAATTATCCACGTAGGCCTTGGTGGCGGCGTCGGAGGGCGCGGACGGGGCCGCCAGGTTGATTATCCTGCCGGTCGAGTTCATATCGATGCCGGCGGTGAAGGTCTTGAGGCCCTGTATGACCTGTGCGGAGCCGGTGGAGACGAAGGCGGAGGCGTCCTTACCTTCCAGCAGGCGGCTGTTGAAGGCGTAGGGCACCGTGACCAGGCGCTCGCGCGGGCTGAGCGGCGTGCCGTCCACGGTTATTTCCAGGTACGCGTCGGGCGCGCTGAAAACGGAAGCCGGGATGGCCGTCACGCTGCCGATCTGGACGGAGAAAGCCCCGTTCGTCACGGGGACCCAGCTCTGGGTCTCGGTCCACAGGGGCGAACCGCCGGAGGCGGTATTGTAGACGGAGAACACCAGGTTGTGGCCTCCCTCGAGCGGGTTGTTCAGGGAATCCGTAAGCCTGCCCTGGAAGTTTATCATCGAGGGCGCCGTCTGCGCGGCGGCCGGCGGCAGCGCCTGGAAGGCCAGCGCGGCAAACAGCAGGGCCGCGCTCATCAGCGTCCCGGCTCCGGCCCGGGCCAGCTTTACCGGCCCGGCTAAAAATTCGTGCGGCCTGAAGCCGCTGAAAAATTTCAGGATAGTTTGGCTATTCATAATTTCCTCGGTCTTTCGGCAATGTAACGCGGAAAACAGAACCCTGCCCCCCGGCGCTTTCAACCCAGATGCGGCCGCGGTGCAGTTCCACGGCCTGTTTCGTGATCGCAAGCCCCAGCCCCGAGCCGGGGATCTTCCGCGCCTTCCCGTCCGCCTCCGGGACGCGGTAAAACCTGTCGAAGATCAGTGCGCGGTCTCCGGGCGCTATGCCGGGCCCGGTATCGGCGACGGAGACGGAGACCTCCGCCGGCGAATCTTCCAGGGCAAGCCGCACGGTGCCGCCGGGGGGCGTATATTTGCAGGCGTTAGAAACCAGGTTGACCAGGACGCGCCTGAGCAGCTCTTCGTCGCCTTCGAGGCAGGCCTCGCCGCGTATCGCGGGCGCGCGGAGGTCTATGCCGCCGGATTGCGCCACCGGCCTGAAGAGGCGGAAAACCTGGCCGAAGAGCGCGGCGAGGTCGACGCGCTTCAGTTTCAGCGCCGGGGCGTGACCCATTTTGAACATCTCCAGCGCGTTGGACAGCGACAGCTCCATGGCGCTGATGGCGTCCGCCATGATCTTGTAGGTCTCGGCGGCGGCGGCGGGGCCCAGCTTCGCCGACGGGTCGGACAGCATCGCCACCAGCGCTTTCAGGCCAGCCAGCGGGTTGTTCAGCTCGTGGGTGAGGGTCATTAAAAGCTCGTCCTTAAGGCGGATGAAGCCCATTATCTTCGAAACCATGCCGTCGTACTGTACCTTGAGGTAGGCTATTTCGTCGCCCTCTATCTCCAGCTCTTCGGGCTTTTTGCCGGAGGCCACGCTCTGTATGCTGGCGGTCAGTTCCACCACGGGCTTGGCCAGGCGCCGGCTGAGCAGCCAGGAGGCCAGGAAGCCGAGCAGCAGCCCTATGCCGGCCACTGTCAGAACTTTCGAGATCATCGAAAACACCGCCCGGTCTATCTGGCTGTCCAGGGCCGTTTTAGACAGGCCGAGCTGTATCACGAGCGTTCCGGGGGGGATGGAACCGCCCCGCGCGCTCACGGCCCCGCCGTCCGCGCCGGCGGCCTTTTCCCGGGCGGTTGCGGCGGTTCTGTAGGCGGCGGATTCGCCTTCGGAGGCGGTAATGGTGCGGTAATAAAGGCGGGTGCGCACCGCGCCCAGCACCGAGGTGTGGCCGGCCCGGCTGACCAGGGCCAACTCCAGCTCCGGGTAATCCTTCATCAGCTGCTTGAGGTAGCTGAGCAGCATTATCTCGTCGTCCGCCGCCATTGATTCCGCCGCTATGCGCTCCACCCCGCTCATCATAGCGTCTATGCGCGCCGAAAAGTCGCCGCGGAGCTGGCGCTGCTGCACCCAGATGAGCGTCGCCGCTATGCCGGCCACCACGGCGCAGATGAGCGCGGTAGAGAGCAGCGCTATCTTGGTCTGTATCCTGAAACCTTTTTTTGAAAGGGTCATTGCTGTTTAAGCTCCTCTTTGACGCGCTTCAGCGCTTTGGCCGCCGGGGTGTTCTGCGGGTCCAGCGAAAGGGCCTTTTCGAACAGGGCCTTCGCCTGCTCCAGCCTGCCCGAGTTATAAAGGTCGAGCCCCTCGTCGTAAAGTTTCTGGACTTCCTGCGCCGCAGCGGCGGCCGGCCTGGCCGCGGGGGCGGCGGGCTTCGCCTTCTGCAGGACGCTCTTCACCGAGCTGATGTGCGTGCCGAGCAGCGACCGCCTGGCCGGGTTCTTCTCCAGCTCCAGGGCCTTTTCGAACGCGTCCAGCGAGTTCTTGAATTCGCCGACGGCGAAGTAGGAGATGCCGAGGTTCTCCCAGGCCGGGAGGTCGTCCGGGGACCGGTCCAGCACCTGCCGGCTCAGCTCTATCGCGTCCTGGTAGCGCTCTTCCTGCACGGCGGCCGAGGCCTGTGCCTGCGCCGGGTCGGGCGCGGGCGCGGGAGCCGCTTCCGGCTTCGCGGCCTCTTTCCGCTTCAGGCCGGTGGCCGCCTCGAGCTGGGTCAGGAAAGAGTCTATCTCCCTCGAATCGGGCCTGAAGGCGAGGGCGTCGGAGACCTTGTCCACCGCCAGCGCGTCGTCGCAGGACAGGTAGCTGAGTATGCCCTCGTGCCACGCCGCGGCGGCCGGGTCGGTCCTGTGATCGGGCAGGGCCTTCAGCGTGGTGGCGACGAAATTCAGCCGGCCGAAGCTCTTCAGGATGTTCGCGTCCGACGGGCTGAGCGCGAGGGCCCGGCTCAGGACGCCGAGGGCTTCCTGGTACCTGGCGGCCGCTTCCAGCGCGCGCGTCTCGGCGAGGTATTCTTCCAGCCGCTTTTCCTGGGCGGGGGAGAGGCCTTCTTTCCGGAATTCCAGCTTCGGCGCCTGGCCGCCCTTCAGCCGGCGCATCGCTTCGAGGATGAGCTCCACGGACTCCTCGGCCTCCTGCAGGGAGCCGAAGCGGATGGAGAAGCCCAGGCGGTGCGTGCCGGCGGTGTCGGCGACGCTGTTGAGCGGGATCGAGAAGCCGTAGTCCACCCCGAAGCGGCCGCCGCGGTAGGAAAGCCCCATGGTGAGCAGCTTGTAGTTGCGGCTGCCGATGGTCAGCGCGCCGCGGGCGCCCACGTTGCCTACGAACAGCCAGGGCAGCCAGCGCTCGGCGGCTATGACGAACCTGTGGTCCTGCGCGCCCACCGGGGATCTCTGCGTTTCATACTGCACGCCGGCGTTGGACAGCAGGCTGCGGTAGTTGAAGCCCAGCTTCACGCCCAGCGGGAGGGGGTCGGAGTCGCTGCCGCTGAAGGCCACGTTCGGCCGCGTTACGTGGGTGAGCGACAGGCCGGCGGCGTAATGCTTCTGCAGCCGGTACAGCAGGCCCAGGTCGATGTCCGGGGCGTTCAGGCTGCGCTTCCCGGCAAGGACGGGGTCCGCCAGGCCGGTGTGCGTCAGCCCGTTCAGTGCGTTGCCCGCTTCCGGGGTCGAGCCGAAGGAGCGGTTCAGGTTCTTGAGGCTGACGCCGCCGTAGAGGTCGCCGGGACCGAAGTTTTTCAGCAGGGCGTTCCCGTAGGAAAGGCCGAAGATCTGCTCCTGGTACAGGCCGGAGTCGAGGTTGAACTGGCGCCAGCTGGCGGCCACCGTGCCGTGCCCCGCCTTCAGCGGGTACGCGTAGCCAAGGAAGGACATCCCCATATCGGAGCCGTCGGAAAGGCCCACGAGGTGCTTGGTGTAGGAGGCGGCGAGCTCGGGCCTGTCCAGCAGGCCGAGGCCGGCGGGGTTGTAATGGAGGCTGTACACGTCGTCGGCCACGGCCACGAAGGCGTTGCCCATGCCGGGCGCGCGCGCGCCGGCGCCGGTGTCGGAGAAGGCGGCGGCCGCCCGGCCCGGGCAAAGCGCGGCCAGCAGCAGCCCCGCCAGGGCTCCGCAAACCGCGAACGATACCGCGCTTCTTCCCGGTTTCATCTTATTACCACCAGTGTGCCGTTAAAGACCTTCTCTTCCCCGCGTATCTGGTACACGTAGACGTCGCCCGCCACGGCGCGCCCGTTCTTCCTGCCGTCCCACTGCAGGCTGTCGGACACGGGGCCCGCCGTCATATCGGCCACGAACGCCCCGTTGATGTCGTAGATCTTGCCGGAGAACCCGGAATCCTTGGGATTGTTGAAAGTGAATACGGCCGCGTCGTTCAGGCCGTCGCCGTTAGGCGTGATCACGCGGTTGCTCAGGCCGGAGATGTCGAAGCTTACGCCGCTCTCCCTGTACAGCGAGCGGACCTGGTAGCTGCCGGTCATCGCGCTCTTGACCGAGACCGTGCGGGCGGCCGGGTCGACGCGGCCGAAGAGCTTTATGTATTTTTCGGAGTCGTTCCAGTACATGCCCAGGCTGTCCACCGCCTCCGAGGGCAGGAAGGAGCCCGGGGCGGCCGGCGACGGGCTTGCGCTGCCCGGGTATTTGATGACCACGTCCACGTCGGGCTTGGAGAAGGTGAACCCGTCCAGCACCTCGTTCTGGGGGACCTTCACGGCCTCGAAGCGCACGGAGGCGAGGGTCTTGGGGGTGGCCGACGGGTTTTCCGCGGTCGCGCGGATGAGGATGCCCGACCACTCCTGGCCCTCGCCGGAGGAGGTCATCAGTTCGCCGGTCAGGCTCTGCGGGACCACGAAGCGGGTGACCCCGTCGGGCGCGAAGGCGTACAGCTTCCTTTCCGTGTCCACGGCCATGCCGGGTTCCCTTTCACCGAGGGAATCAGCCGCGGTGACCCTGTAAATGAAATGCTGGTCCGGGTCGGGGAGGGCGTCGGTATAGGTCAGGGCAGTGACCGGCACCGTGGCGACAGTGACCCAGGCGGCGTTCATCACCGAGGTAGCGCGCTCGATGCGGTACTGGGCCAGCTCGACGGGGCGCGGCGTGTCCGTGGAATAGAACAGGGAGCCGTCCTTGTTGCCGGTCACGGGGCTCCAGTTGAGCGTCATGCTGGCGCCGTCCGCGCTGAGCGCGCTGGTAAGGCCGCCCGGCGCCATCGGGGGCAGGTCCAGGAAGAACGAGGTGGAGACGCTGACAGAGTAATTGAAAGAGTCGTACTGCGCGAACAGGTGGTAGAAATAGGTGGTGTCCAGCGCCAGGCCGGAATCGTTGAAGGCGACGGCCGCCGCCGTGGACCTGACAAAAGAATTGTCCGCCAGCACCTGTTTCGGGCTGAAGGCCTGGCCGTCGGCAATGCCGCTGACGGCGGGGCTGGTGCTGAGGAGCACCAGGACGCCGTGCAGGAGCGGGTAAGAGGTGACGCCCCAGGCCAGGTCCGCCGCGCGCGACCAGGGGTCGGTCCTCAGTGAAAGGCCCGCCACGCAGGGCGCGAAGCAGACGCCGCCGGGGGTGACGGTGGCCAGGACGGTGGTGAAGTTCTTGTCGCCGCCCACGCTGAGGCTGGCCAGGTTGAAGAAATAGGTCGTGCGCGGGGCCAGGCCGGTCATGGTCATGCTGACCTTGAGCCCGTCGGCGGAAGCTTCCTTCACGGCCCCGCCGGGCCACAGCGCGCCGAAATTGGTGGAGGAGGCCTCGGCCGAGTAGGCCTGCGCCCCGCCGAGCGGCAGGTTCCAGGTGATGGTGGCGCTGCAGGCGGCTACCCCGGAGAAGACGGGGCTGACAGGCACGTTCGCCAGCGTGGCTTTTTCGCCGCGCCGGGAATCTTCCGCGAAGAATTTTCTGGAATCGGCGAGATAGACCTTCGCGTAATAGGTGGTATTGGGTTCCAGCCCGTCTATCAGCAGGGCCTGCGGCCGGTTCGCTTCTACGGAGGTGGAGAACTCCAGCTTGTAAACCGAGGGGGAAAAAGCGTGCGA
>CAZJUL010000112.1:8033-8280 GCA_964549095.1 uncultured Elusimicrobiaceae bacterium | reverse complement strand
AGGAAGCAGCGTTCCCTATCCCCCTCATTTCCCCCTCCCCCTTTGCAGCCGAAACCGCGGGCTCAGCGGATGTTATAGAAATCGATATCGCTCTCTTCGGAGTTCGGCTTGTCCGTCAGACGCAGACCGAGCCTGGAGAAACCCTCATAGCCGGCCGCCTCGAAAACGAGCCAGGTTTCCGGCGCGGCGGAGCCCTTCAGCTCCAGCGCCCCCATAAACTCGCCGACATCGCTCACCCATTTATCGT
>CAZJUL010000112.1:1659-8023 GCA_964549095.1 uncultured Elusimicrobiaceae bacterium | reverse complement strand
GAAAAGAACGGAGCAGCCGCGCCCGTCATAGGCGCTGACCTTGATGTAGTCCCCGATGCTGTAAGGCTCCTTTTTTCCCGGCACCGTCCATTCGCCCGAGTATATCTCCCTTTTGGGGGCGTTCAGTGTGATCCGCGTCATTTTTTTCACGGTCACTTCTTTGGGGTCCATATCGGCGCAGGCCGGGACGTCCTTCGGGGTCTTGTCCACTTTGCCGCTCTCGTCCCAGGACATGAGTCCGGCGGGGTCCGTTTCCGTGAACACCACCAGCTTCCCCTTCCCCTTGGCCAGGGGCGCCGCCGGCGCAAGGAGCAGGCCCTCCCAGGAAACGCTCTCGTCGAACACCCCCTTCTCGCCCGGGACCAGTTCCAGCCGGACAGGCCCGCTTTTAGCGAGGATGAACTTCTGCCAGTCCAGAATATAGTTCGGAAGCCCGTCCCCGATGATCACGCGGTCCCGGGCGCGCACGTGGCCGAACCGGAACAACAGCTTGCCGGAAAGCCGCGGCCCGGAATTCTGCAGGAAGCTGTCTATCTTCCCGAACTGCGCGGGATCATTAAGGTCCGGTTTGACCTCTTCGGCCGCTTTCTCCGCCTTTTTCCGCTCTTCCACCGAGGCGGCCATCTCTTTTTCTTCCGTGGAACCTTTCTGCGCCAGCTGGTAGAGCCCCATCACGGCCACGCCCGCCAGGAGCAGAAGAACGACTCGCGCCGCATTTTTCAAAATTTTTTTCATAACAGGAACCCTCGCTTTTTATGACCCCGGCGATAACATCCGTCTCATCCTGCCGGTCCGACATGGATATTGTACCAAACATTAAAAAAACAAAACCGCCGGGCCTCCCCGGCGGCTTCAGTGCTGAAACAATAGGGCGCTGCTCCTATTTTCCCCTATTACTGGTCCAGCCTCCTCACCTTATACCAGCTTATTAACCACGGGATAACGCCTATTGAAGCAATTATTGCGAATACCAGGCCGTTAAAAACCATTTGAAGCGTTGGCGGAGGCGGCCAGTTCTCTATAAATACCCAGGTATAAAACGCTACCGGGACCAGGAGCAGCCAGGGAAACACTTTTTTGCCGCTTCTCCTCAATATAATGCTCCAGCAGAAAAAGGAAACAAAGAACAGGACGATAAGAATGTTTACCGGGTAGAATAATTTATTAAGAATGTTTTCAACGCGGTCATATGGTTTGGCAAACTCCAGGGCTTCCGGCGTGCCTATGGCTTTGATCGCGTCGAATTGATAATATGGCGGCGGATGATAGCCGAAGCGGAAAAACCAGTCATTCTGCTGCATTTCCTCCTGCATAGACCTTATCAGCGGCTGAACGGCATCCTTGACGTCGGGAGCTATCTCTTTAAAAAGTCTTACGGCTTGCCACTGGCCATAATCCTGTTTCTCGCTGAGCCCGCTGATGAAAACAGGTATCGCCGCGCTCCTGCTGGCGGGATCGATCGCGGCGAGAACTATCGCGGAAATATACCGGGCATATGGATTTTGGTCGGATATATGCCTTTTCAACGCTTTTATTATCTCTCCTTTTCTTTCCCCCAGATCGCCCATTTTTGAAAGATCCGCTATATCGAACAGCGCGTACGAGGCCCATTTTTTTGCATCGTAACTATCGGCATCGAGCCCATTAAGGACGGCTGATATCCCCTGATTTCTGCTTTTGGGATAACGAAGCAGCGTCTCCACGACCCGGAATTTAACCCTTGGGTCCCGATCATCAAGCCCCTTGCGAAGGACCGACAACCCCAGCTCCGTGCTCGCATCATCGGTCCACATCAAAGAATTCGCCGTCTTATATCTGACCTCGGCATTATTGTCGGATAAAAGCTTTGTCACAGCGCGCGCATCTGTCTTTGCCCCATCCAGGTAAAGCTGAGGGGGGGTATGAATATCGGCCGGTTTTTGCGGGGTTACTTTCTCATTAAGCCCCCCCATCATTACGATCTCCGCAGCCATTTCCTTTATTAAGAGCAATCCATTTCCGCTGTAAAAGACGGTATCCGTGCCGGCGCTCTCCCGCGTCCCTTGCAGCCAGCCAAAACACAGTTTTGCCCGCATCGTACTGTTTTCAGCTTCGATGCTCAATACGCCTTGGGGAACGTCCTCTTCACGCGTGTTCCGGGCGTAGTTCGCAAGCCGTGTATTCAGGGCTTTCAACGGGAACACAAGCCTGCTGATCCCATTCTTATGGATACTGATGATGTTGTTTTTGCCGTCCAGGAGAACGGCATAAGGACTGTTTGTAGGGCTTCCAGTGGATAGGCCGTCGCGCGTAGAAAAGTACACCGCCGTCTCAAAGCCTCGCACGTCCGCGGCCGCGTTCTTAGATGTAAACGAAACATAGATCGTGCGGCCGTAGTTGTACCCGCCTGCATACGTCTGCCCCATATACTTCATCAATTCCAGGCTGATCGCGTCATGGTGCCGGAAGTCGTCCCCGCCTTTTTTTGCCAGAGCGTCAAGGTTCTGTGTGAAGTATTTTTTCAGCGGGGTAAGGCCGTGGTATTCGATAATGTAATCCAGGTACGCGCTTAACCGGTGCCGTTCTTCCCAGTCCAATTCCCGGCCGAGCCTGACTGTTTTCCCGTTGACGAGCATTCCGTTCTTTTGCAGCGTCCGCTCCATCCGGCCCAGCTGGCTGTCAAGTGAAACGGAGTAGGCGCCCCATGGCCCGCCGGCTATACAGACCGAGAAAAGAAAACATGAGACCGGCACGGCTCTGATGTTCGGCTTACGTTTAAAGATAAGATAAAGGAAAACGCCAAGCAGCCAGACCGCGAGGGCGAAAAGAAAATAACGCCGCTCCGTAAGCCCGTACTGCCCGGCGCGTTTGGATACGGCTATCATGAGCATTATCAGCAGGGGAATAGCGGCGGCGCAGAAACCTTTTGCGTATGTTTTCATCCAACGATTCTCGGGGGCGTCCTGGACGGGGTAAAGAAGCAGGAAAGTAACCAGACCGAGGATCGACGCCGCGCTGGTAAGCCAGCTTACCCAGCCCTGGGGCCATTGCTGGGTCCACAATATCTTGGCCATATACGCATACAGGATAAGGAAATAGATCAGCGCCAGCGGGACCAGCACGTACTGCGTGAATATCTTAAGCCCCTTAGGATAGGTCCTGTCGTTTTCCAGTTCAAGGTAATCGCGCGGCGTAGCGGCCATGAAATGCCAGGTCCAGAAAACATAGCCGGCAAATATCCATAGACATTGGTATACCTTGTCGTCCACCGCGAACCCGAGAAGCTTATCAACCGCCAGAAGGGATACGGAAATGCCGGCAAAAAGCACGCCCGTGTAAAGAGAGGAAACGCATGCGTTCAGAAAAAGCCGCTTATTGAACTGCCAGAAGCCGTTCTCCTCCCCACCCGACAGGTAGGCGGCGAACGGGACGGACAACAATATAATGAACAGCCAGTGGGCGGAACGAATGAAATAATTGACGCCGCCGTTGTTCAACAGGCTGTACAGAAAACCGGCAAAGAGCAGAAAGCCGGCGGATAGGACATGAAAAGGCTTGATCGCTTTGGGGAGCGCCGGCCGTTCGTTCATGAGCGCCAGCGAGTAAAAAAGGACGATGGCCAGCGTACACGTTAGCAGCAGCTTGTTCCAGTCGCTGTCTTGAACGGACGATCCCACTATTATCCATGCCAGGCCGCACGCGACCACCGAGGCCGCGCAGGCCGCCGGGAACCGAAGCAGCGTCCCGCGCGCGCCATTATAGATGAGATGTACGGATGGCATTCGCATACAAATCCCTCCCCCTGATAATTCCATGCGCCCGGACCGCCTGAATCCCTTTATTGTAGCAAACAACCCCATTATGCGTTCGCGGTTCTGCCGGTCCCCAAAACAAAACCGCCGGGCCTCCCCGGCGGCTTCGCATCCCTGTGGACAATTAGTCATCTAGTCATCAGCGTCCCCTCCCCCCTCGTCCCCGGCGACCCGATCGCTAAATTTCAAGACCTGACCCTGCTCCACCCAATTTCTCCCAGAATTCTTTGCCCGGATGGGTCAGTTCCTTATCCAGCCGTTCATCATGCCAGATGAAGTCGCAGAAAGGACGCCCCTGCGCCAGCGTCCCCTCGCGCGTTAACTTGAAGTTCTGATTATGACACCGCGCCGCCTCGAAATCATAATGACAGATCACGGCATATTCTAAGTCGGGATCATTGAACTCTTTCAGGACCTCGTGCCATTTGCACTTGGTCACTTTGCACCCCGCTTGCCCGGCATTCATTTCGAACTCGGTATAATCGTGCCCCCCGGCGAACACCTCGGAACCAGGAGAATTCTTCGTAAGCAGGTCCGCGACCTTCTCATGATGCGGCAGTTGATACTTCGTCCTGGTCTGGATATCGGTGAACTCATTGAACAACTTTATCGCCTCAGCCTTTGACATTATCGCCGTCAGGGCCTTAGCGATAAAATAGTTCATGACGAAAACACCCCTTAAATAGCTCTTTGCCGGGAAGCTGACCTTATCGGCCGGGGCCGGGCAGCTCTTCAACCCGGCCAGATTCAGCCGTTTAATGATAAACGCGCGCCCGAAGGACTTATATTCCGAAAGCCGTTTACAATCGCTTAAATACACGTCCACCGCGGGAATATCTATTCCGGTATCGTCTACTTTCCCCAGCAATTCCGTAAGCTGCCGGATATACCGGGGCGTATCGATAGCCCGCGCATCCAGATGTTCCAGGAAAGAATCCAGGAACCCGGGACGAAACAATCGCACTCCCTCCATGGTAACCCCGGACGCGTCATTATATTGAGCGATATAGGTTTTCATAAGCAAGATATTGTACCAAACATCCCGAAAACAAAACCGCCGGGCCTCCCCGGCGGCTCTGAAGGTGAAAAGTTAAGACTTGACCCATTACCCCGCACTATCACTAGTGAAGCAATACACGCCATAATATCATTTAAGCCCCAAAAGAATAATAAAACAACCTGCTATTATCCTTTATCTATTAAGGCCAGCCGGCGGGAACGCTAGCCCCGCGGTCGCGGTCAAGCAAGATTCTACGGCTCGATAAGGCATCTCACATTCCCTCTACAAATATTGTAGAGGACCACCGCGAGTGGCCTATGGCCCTGCCGTATCAAGAGCTATGCTCATCAGACGGCCCGCATTATGTCGCGGTTTTAAAATCTTCCAAAACAAAACCGCCGGGCCTCCCCGGCGGAACATGATAGTTAGGAAGTTAGGAAACAGCGTCCCCTGTCCCCCTGTATACCACCTCTTGGTCCCTGAACCGGTTGCAAATTGCAGCCAATCCCTATCCCCTTCTATCGCCCTTTTCCGGCTTGAAGCCGGGGATGGGTTTGGGGCCGGGGGCTTTCAAGGCCAGAGGCGACATCAACATCTTAATGGCGTCAAAAATGCTCTTGAACTGCGCGTCGTATTTCTTTTCAAGTTCCGCAAGCTTGCGGCGAAGATCAGCGTGAGCATGAAAGAATTCCCTGATCTTGGTAAAGGTACGCATTACCTGAATGTTCACTTTGATGGCGCGGCGGCTTTTTAACACGCTTGATAACATGGCCACACCGTTCTCGGTAAACACATATGGACGCCGGCGTACCCCCATCTTGAACGAGGAATTGGATATCACAGATTGTGATATCCAATTTTTCAGCTCTCTCCGGTCAAGTCGGAACATAAAATCCCCGGGGAAACGCTCCAGATTCCTCGCTACAGCCTGGTTAAGCGCCCCGGTCGTGACCCCATAGAGCGCGGCGAGGTCGCGGTCCATCATTACTTTATGACCGCGTACGAAGTAGATCTTTGACTCAAGGATCTCCTGCGGGACCAGCTCATTAGCCATACAGCCTCCATACCTGGCCGAAGTCTATTAATATTGTAGACACTCACCGCGACACCATCATGTCGCGGTTTTAATATCCCCCAAAACAAAACCGCCGGGCCTCCCCGGCGGAACATGATAGTTAGGAAGTTAGGAAACAGCGTCCCCTGTCCCCCGGCATATTATTCTGTTCCGAATCCCCGTAATTCTATTCCTTTCGCTTCCATGAATTTCCAGAGAGAATCCATTTCCGGCTGTTTTACCAGGTATTTCCCGCCATCTTCGGTGTAGATGGTCAGCCAGCCGGTATGATATTGCTTACCGCCCCGTATCTTTTTATGCAGCAATACATCTTCCGCTACGGCCCAGCCGATCACTTCAAGTCCGCTCTTGATAAAGAACTCTTTTTGCCGGCCCCAGGACGCGACCATGGCCGCGTCTAAATTGCCGTCCCGGGTGGTCATCATCTTTTTGTCGTTTTGTGCCGGCGGATCTAACGGCTTGTGCCCGGGCTTGGCGTTCTGCGCGCCGGCAACGGCG
>CAZJUL010000112.1:0-1649 GCA_964549095.1 uncultured Elusimicrobiaceae bacterium | reverse complement strand
GCTATTACGGCGTTCTCGAAATTATACCAGGACATCCTTTCGTCGCAGCCGGATTGGATATCGCCGCGAAGGAGGACCCCGGGCTTGATGCCGTCGTGTTCATGCGGGTTGTTGCGGTTGTCTTTCAGCCGGTTTAGCTTTATCTTCTGCCCTTTCTTATACAGCCGGCCGCAGGTCAGGTCCGGGGAAGTGAACCGGCTCTTCTCCACCATTTTGCCGACGCGGATGATCCGCATTTCGATATTCAGGACGGAAATGCCCTCTTCATCAGCAGGCCCTTCCTTGATGGACAAAACTTTCGCCGTGATCTCGCAGATATCATGCGGCGGGCATTGAGAGGCCGCTGCCAGGCAGGGAATAAGCAGAGAAAGCACTCCCGCGAACTTGTGCATCTTCATCCCCCTATTCTACCAAAACAAAACCGCCGGTGTGCCCCCGGCGGTCTCGGATAACTTGCTGATAATTGATCATTTAATCATCAGCGTCCCCATTTATTTAGGCAGTGTTAACTTCACATTCTCCGCCGGCGGGGCCGCTTCCAGATCTTTGGCGGGGTCCGGCGGCGTGTCGAAGATCAGATTCCGGAGGGATTCCAGGCGCTTCCGCTCTTCCGGGGTGTCATCCGTTAAAGCCCAGCCTTTCCTGTTTTTCGCGGTAAGGAACTTGTGCTCCGGCAGGTTCCCCACGGCTATCCAGCCGGAATAAATGCGCTTGTCTCGGAAATAGGCCGTAACCTTGAAAACCACCCCGCAGGACTGCTGGTCTTTTGCCGGAAGCGGCGAAAAAGTTATTTTTTGCAGGGCATACTTCCCTACGGGCACCTGCACCGGCCCCTTCTCGGTGGCCAGCAACAGCAGGTATTCCCCCTCACGGACTTTCACCTTAAAACTCGTCCCTCCGCCGGGCGGCGGGAACGCGAAGCCGGTATCCATACTGCGGTACTGGCACCCGTTGATAGTAAAGCTGAATATATGTTTTTTAGAACCGTCGGAGAAATACAGCGTCCCGTCCGGCTCGGCAGCCTCTCCATAAGCGCGGCAAACCGCGGCTCCCGAGATAAAAAGCAGCAGCGCCGCACCCCCGATCAACAGCCTGAAATACCGCCTGCCGCAGTAGTTGTCTATCATGACCATATTATAACGAAATTCACAGCCCCCGCGCACCCCAAACAAAACCGCCGGGCCTCCCCGGCGGAGTATGATAGTTCGGAAGTTAGGGAACAGCGTCCCCTATACCCCCATAGTTTCCGTTCCCGATCTTATTTCCCCGGTTTTAGCCTTCCAAAGAACGCGGGAGGGCCCCAGGTGTCGGCCATATATTCGCTGTCGCTGTATGCAACGCGGCCTTTATGCGGACTGGCCTCGATGACCACAAATCGTCCGTCAGGTTCAACCTCGACGACCAGCGCGATATGGGTTTTTCCGTAGAAAGCCCAATCACCAACGCGCGGGGCGGGATCAGCGACCAGCCGCGGATGATTCCGGAAAAGCGGGTGATAGTTGCGTACGCGGCGATAAAAGAAAGAGCTCGAGGGCGGGTTGTCGGGGCCTATCGAAAACCATTCGCGGTGCTCCCGCGCGGCCTGACGAAGCATTGCCGGCATATCGATCCCCGCCGCCTGATAGGCGCGCACCGGCACATCTATGCAG
>CAZJUL010000111.1:5892-8284 GCA_964549095.1 uncultured Elusimicrobiaceae bacterium | reverse complement strand
AAAGCAGCGCCGCCTTGAAGGCAAAAAACGCCGGTCCGACATCAAGCGGGACCGGCGCGGAGACGGCGGGTTTTAACCGGTCGGTTATTTAGAAAATACTACCCTGGCAAAACCGATGTTCCGGGCGAAGGCCCTGACAGCTTCCCCCTCCCCCGTAAAACCTTTTACCTTCACCCTGTCGAAGCCACGGTAGCGCAGGTCCAGCAGGCGCACCAGCAGGGCGGCGGCCGGGTCTTCCCGGCCGGCGTCTGCCCTGAACTTCAGAACGGCGGTTTTCCCCGAGGCCGGCAGCCGCAGCATATCCTTTTGCGCGAACGGCCTCAGTTCCGCCGTGCCGTAGCGCTCCGCGTAGAATTTCCAGATCCCCCCGCAGACCGGGTCCAGCGCGCAGGCGGCGCAGGAGGCAGGTTTCACCTTGTTTTGCTTGTTGAATATCTCCCTGAAAAAAGGCAGCGGCTCGGTCTTAGAGGTGTCGCAGGTTTCCGAACTGACATTATTGTTTATCACCGTTTCCGTGAACAGGCTCCCGCACTTCCCCATCAGGCAGACCGGGATAATGCCGCAGTTGCTCAGGCCGGCTTCCAGGCCGGCGGCCCTGAGCCGCTTCACGGCGCGCGAAAGATACGGGGCGACCTTGGAAAGCCGCGGGTAGATGGACATGTGCTTTAAGTTATGGGAAACGGGGTAGATATAGGAAAAAGTGACCCCGCCCGCGCCGGGCAGTTCTTTAAGCACGAAATCCGCGAAGGCCGGCAGGGCCCTGTAATTGCGCGCGGTGATAAGGTGGTAGACAGTGGTATAAAGTCCGGCCGAGAGCAGGTTGCGCGCGCCCTGTACCGTCCTGTCGAAAGTGCCCGGAGAGCGGGTCAGGGCTTCGGACACGGCCCGCGAGTGCGAGTGCAGCGAGACGCAGGCGCCGAAGCGGCCCGGCCGGGCCCGGGGGCCGAGCGCGCGCTTTATCGCGGCTACTTTGGCCGGGTCGGCCAGCGCCACGGCGTTGGTCAACAGTTCTATGCGGGAATAGCCGAGCCTGGCGGCCGTCCCTATGATTTCCGGCAGGTATTTTAAAAGGGTGGGCTCGCCGCCGTCCAGCGAAACCTCGCGGCAGCCCTCCAGCCTTTTCTTTTTCAGCAGCGCGGCGCATTCGCGCAGGGAAAACCGGCGCTTAACTCCCGCGGGGGCCCGGCCCTTGGCGCAGAACAGACAGTCCTCGTTGCAGTCCCAGAGCAGGGAGAAGAAGAATTTTTTCATTTACCTGAGCTGGTTCGCGGCTTTTTTTATTATGGGGCCCGGGGCCTTTTTAGAAGCTTTCAGTTCGCCCGGCCCATACAAAGCCAGGTAATCGGCCCGCAGGCCGGGGCAGATCTTCCTGAGGGTGCATCTGGCGCAAGCGGGACCGCGTTTTTTTTCGCCCAGGTAAAGCCCACCTTTGGCGTGCGCCAGCTTGAAGGTGTCTATGGCGCGGTCTTCGTAGCCGGGGGTCCGGCAGAGCGGGAAACCGTCGGTCAGGAACTTTACGCCGCCCTTGTCGAGTATTTCGAAAGCCTTCAGCAGGCCCGGACCGATGTCGGCCAGGCGCGGCACCAGCCAGGTGCGCTTTTCCACGCTGCCCAGCACCTTCACCATATTTATCTCTATGTAGAGTATCCCCGGGAAGTTGCGGGTTATGAACCTGGCGTACTGCGGCAGGAAGCGCCCTATGGGCGAATTCACCACCAGCGTCAGCCTTACCCTGTTGCCGCCGGCTACGGCTATGAGGTTCTTTATCGCCGCCGCGCGCTTTTCGAAATTATTCTTTGTGCCGGTCAGCAGGTCGAAGAGCTTGGCGTTGTGCGCGGGGAGCTGCACATTGAACATCGTGATGCCGGCTTCCAGCAGGGCGCGGACGAACTCCGTTCTTTCCAGCTTTGACCCGTTGGTGACAAGTATGATGTCGCGGGTGCCGCGCTTCCTGGCGTAGCCCACCCAGGCGAGCAGGTCCCTGGCCAGGGCCGGCTCGCCGCCCTCCACGCAGATGGAATCTTTGAACGAATTTATAAGCCGCCTGATCCGGCGCTGTGAATCCCGCGGATCGTAGCCGCCGCGCGAGCAGTAGATGCAGGCCTGGTTGCAGCGGCCCGTAATGCAGACGATGGGCTCGTGTTTTTTTATGACGGGAGGACGGGCCATATTTTCCGTTGGCGGGCGGCGGGAACGGCGCCGCGCCCGGGCTTCACACCGGCTCGTTCCGCGTTTCCCGCAAAGTTTTAACAAGTGTTTCCAGGGCTTCCACCCTTTTTTCCAGCCGGGCCACCCGGTCGTCGTATGCGGGAGCAGGCGCGGCGGCGGTTGCGGCCGGCGCCGGGGCCGCCGCTGCCGCGGGCTCTGCCCCGGCGGCGGAGGGCGCGGCGGC
>CAZJUL010000111.1:0-5882 GCA_964549095.1 uncultured Elusimicrobiaceae bacterium | reverse complement strand
TTCCTTCTGCCCGGCCTGCCGCGGCAGGCGGGCCACCATCGGGTCCGGGGTTTTGGAGCACAGCTCCAGAAGCAGCGCCTCCACCTCGGCGGTGCCGGCGAACTGGCAGAGCCGCTCCGAGCGGCCCTTCAGCTCGCCCGGCGTCTGCGGGCCCCTGAGCAGCAGCACGGTCAACAGGCCCACCACCTTCGGGTCCTGGGAATCCAGCAGCCTGTAAATGTTATGCCGGAACTTGGTCACGCGGTCGCCGGGCGCCTGCTGGCGCTCTACCAGCCCTTTCTGCACCAGCGAAGTCACGGCCCCGCCCAGCGCTTCCGCGTCCAGCGCCATCACCGGTTCGCGGCTGGTCTTCTGGTTGCAGGCGTTCTGCAGGGCGTTGAAAGTGAGCGGGTACTGCTCCTGCGTGGTAAGCGATTTTTCCACCAGCGAGCCCAGGGCCCGCGCCTCTATGTCGTTAAGTTCTGTAAGCATGGGTATATTCTAGCGGGGGCGAAGTAGCCTGTCAAACATAAAAAAATACCGCCCGCCATAAGCGGACGGTACGGTAAATTACGCTCCGGGAAAGCCGGCTGCGGCCCCGCGGGAGTTCAATTCCCTTTTTTGGCGTAGGCCAGCGCGGTCTTTATCCGTTCGGCCCGGGCCCGGGAAACGCCCATCTTCCCGTCCTTTATCAGGCCTAAGGTCATGCTCATCCACATTTTGAAGTCCCTGTTAACGGCGTCGCTTGTCCTGGTCATATATTTCTCCTCTTTGTACTGCCCTGTGCTAAAGCATACCAAGCGCGTGTTTAGGAAATGTTAAATAATTGTAAACGCCGGGTAACAGATGAAAAAGCCGCCCCCCCGGGATTCCGGGAGGAACGGCTTTTTCTTGTTATACAGCTTAAGCTTCAGCTGTTAATGGCAATGGCCCTGGTACGTGTACACCTTCTCGGTCCGGGAAGACTGGCCCTGGTAGTCGCCGAAGGTCTTCTCGCCCTGCACGAAACCGGCCTTTATATCCTTGGTGGTCGTTTCGTAGAAGTAGCGCACGTGCTGACTGCCGGGCCTGGAAACCCACACCGGGTGGCAGACCGGGGGATTCGGGCCGTGATAGACCGGGGGATTCGGGCCGTGCTTATCGAGGCCCGCGGCTTCCGCGAGGTCGCCGAGGGTCTCGGTGTCCAGTTCAAGCCCTTCGCTCTTTCCGCCGCGGCAGACGATCTCCTGCGCCTGGTAGGTGCAGTGTTCGTAGCCCGACTGTTCCTGGGTCCGGTCCACTTTCGTGGAGATGTCGCCGGCCAGGTCGTAAGCCTGCTTCAGCTGGTCCGCCTTGATGACGAAATGGTCGCCCGTCTCGATGTTCTTGTCGAATTCCATTTCAATCTTGGTAGGCTTGCTGCCGGTCTTGACTTCCATCTTCACGAACTTCTTGCTGCCTGATTTGCCGATCGTGACCTTTGTGGAATACTGCCCGGCCGCCAGGACCACTTTCCCGGCCTGCCTGCAGTCGCTCGGATCCGCCTTCTGCGCGCAGACGGACCTGTCTTCCGCTTCCTGTGTGAATGTCATCGCCTCGCGGACGTCGAACATGCCGTTGAACTTCAGCTCGTCGCAGCCCGTAAGACATACCATCGCCGCCAGAACGCCGGCTTGCGCCAGCACTTGTCGTTTCATTAATTCCCTCCGTTAACTTTTCGGGGGCAAAGCGCCCCCCTATGTATAAAGTAAACCAGATTTTGCGCGCCGCCATAAGCGGCTTAAGGCCCAGCCGGGCCTGATAAAACAGCCCAATCAAATCTGGGCCGTTAGGGAAGCAAGGTCAGCGGGGAATGTATGAAAAACGCGGAGGCGGGGGGCGGCTTTCAACTTGTTTTACTCTTCCCAGCGGTAGCCCTGGCCGGGGACGGACTCTATGCAGTCGCCGACAAGCCCCAGCTTGGACCGGAGCCTGTGCACGGTCACCTTGATGGTGTCGCGCGTGGCGATGGCGTCATCGCCCCAGACGTCTTCGGCGATGAAAGAATAGGTGAGTATGCGGCCCTTCCTCTTCAGGAACGAGACCAGCAGCGCGTATTCCTTCTGGTGGAGGTCCAGCTTTTTTTTCTTGAGCTCCACCGTCCCGGTGTCCAGGTTTATGGTCAGCGGCCCGGCCGCCAGCACCTTGTCCACCTGGCCGCCGTAGCGGTACCTGCGCAGCAGGGACTCTATGCGCGCCAGCAGCTCCCCGGTGGAGAACGGCTTGACCACGTAATCGTCCGCGCCGGCCTTCAAAGCCTCTATCTTCTTTTTTTCGTCGCCGATGGCGGTGAGCATTATTACCGGCACGCCGGCGGTGGCGGGGTCCTCTTTCAGCAGCTTGCAGAACTGCATGCCGGACAGGCCCGGCAGGCCTATATCCGCCAGTATCATATCGGCCTTGTGGTTCTTCAGCCACTCGAGGGCGGCGTTGGCGTCGGAAAAATGAACGGGGTCGTACTCGGCCTCGACCAGCAGCTCCATGATCAGGTTGGCCACGTGCTGCTCGTCTTCTACGGTCAGGATGCGCGTTTTAAGCAGTCCCATTGAAGTTTGGTCCTTGTTGCGGCCGCCGCCCGGCAGGCCGGTCAGGGAAGTGTATTAGTCGGTTTTCTCTGCAACACTGGTGTTTTTGCGTTCTATTGACAGTTTTTCCTTTAGCCGCTCAACGGGAGTCTGCCCATTCAGCGCCATATGCGCTCTTTTAAGATTATAGTGTTTTTCCCGCTCTGAAAGCTTCTTTTGAATCCTGAAACTTCGTTTTTGCACTGCTATTCCACCGCGGTTTTGGCCTGATAATGAAATGTAACCATAATGTAACCGCTTTTTTACTGCCGTTTAACCGCCGCCCGGTAGAATATTAACATGAAACCCCAGACAGCCGCCCTGATAATCGTCCTGACCGCAGCGAACCTGTCGGCCGGCAATTTTTCTTCCGGCGCGATCGGCACGACCGGCGCGGGCTTCCTGAACCTGGGAATGGGCGCGCGGGCCATAGCGATGGGCGGGGCTTATTCGGCGGTCGCGGACGACGCTTCGGCGGCCTACTGGAATCCGGCCGGCCTGGTCCGCTCCGAAGGCGCCTCCTTCATGTTCATGCACGCCAGCTACCTGTCCGGCATCTCCTTCGACTACCTGTCCTTCGCCGCCTCCAAGGGCAGCTCGGCTTTCGGCGGCTCCATCGGCTACATGAACGCGGGCAGCATAGCCCAGACCGACAACAACGGCGCCGCCCTGGGCAGCTACCAGCCCAGGGACTATTACGGCACCGTCTCCTACGCGGCCGACCTGGACGCCATCGGCGCGGAGACCGGCCGCTACAGCGCCGGCCTGAGCGCCAAGTATCTGAGCTCCACGATAATAGAGAAAGCCGGCGCGGTGGCCTTCGACGCGGGCCTGACCGGCCGCTTCGAGATCGCCGGCGCCCCCCTTAAAGTCGGCTTCGTGGCCCAGAACTTCGGGCCCGGAATGAAGTACAAGAACGTCACCGACCCCCTCCCCACCACCTATAAACTGGGCGCGGCGGCCGGCGTCTCCGGAAAATGGCTCCTCTCCGCCGAACTGGCGGCGCCCCGGGGCAACTCCCCTTACCTGTGCGCCGGCGCCGAGCACACCGCCTACAGCTCCGACAACCTGACCGTCGCACTGCGGACCGGGCTGAGCAGCCTGACCCTCTCCGGGCTCTCCGGGCTGAACGGCCTGAGCGCCGGAATGGGCCTGGGTTTCTCCCGCGTGTCCGTGGACTACTCGGTAGTGCTCTTCGGCGAACTGGGAATGGCGCACCGGCTGTCCATGACCCTGAAGCTCGGCGCGGACAAGGCCCCCTCCAGGCAGGCCGCGCGCGGCGAGACCAGGAACCTGAGGAATGCCTCGGCGAGCGCCGCCCCCATTTATTTTATACACTAAAATCGAAAGCGGAAGGACCGATATCGACCGGAGGGAACACTTTATGAGAATAAGCAGGATCTTAATGACGGCGGCGGCTGGCCTCCTTGTCAGCCTGCCGGCGGCCCGGGCGGGGGACGAGCCGGGCAAAAGCCTGGAGATAACGCTGGAAACCGACGGCGCGGCTTTCACGGGCCTCTCTAAAAAAGTGCTCGGCAGCAGGCCTCCCGAGGTACACCGGCAGGTCCTGCGGAAGGGGGTTTATTATATAGAAGCGCTGGACGCCGCGGGAAAGGGGCTGGATGTGCGGACCATGCCGCCCGCCGACGAGGTTTTCTACGATTATGCCGTGCCGGCGGAGGCGGGGACCTCCTCCGGCACGGCGCTGTCCCCGGCCTCGCCGCAGGGCGGCGACACGCCGCTGAAAGGCGGCATAATAAAGCTCGCAAAAGCCCAGCTTATGATAGCTCTCCCCAATGACCCGGAGATAAAGACACTGAAGATAAATATCATCAAGGATACTTCCTCGCTGTCAGGAAAGAGCGCGCGCAGGATCTCCGGCTCCAGGCAGCCGGCGTCCGCGCTCGCCCCGGCGGCCCGTGACCTTAAAGCCACGCTGGACCTTAGCGTAATACCGGAGGAAAAATGAACACCCGTCCTCCCCGCATAAACAGACCCGCCGGCCGCATAGTCCGCGCCGCGCGGTTCCTGATGGCCCTCCTGTTTGCGGCTCCGTGGACCGTCGCGGCGCAAACGCTTCCGCCCCCCCCGTCACTTGAGCGCGCAGCCTCTTCGTCCCAGGATATGACCGGGCAGCCGGCCGCGCCGCCTTCAGCTCCGGCGCGTTCCCCCGCGCAATCACAGGACAGCTCCGGACAGCCGGCCGCCGCCCCCTCGGCTCCGGCGCGTTCCCCCGCGCAATCGCAGGACAGCTCCGGACAGCCGGCCGCCGCACCTTCGGCTCCGGCTCGCGCTGTCTCGCCGTCCCAGGATGTTAACGGGCAGCCAGCCGCACCGCCCGCGGCGCCGGCCGGTTCTCAATCGCCATCAAAGGCGACCGACACCACCAAGCCTACAGGCACCCTGAGCGTCAGCCCGGCTTCAGCAGCGACCGGCAAGACCATAAGCATCACCGTGAAAGGCTCCGACAATAAAGATGTGGATTCACTTTACGCGTATTACTCCGGCGCCTGGCATTCTTACAGCTGCTCCGGCGTACAGACTTCCTGCTCACATACTTTCACCACTACCGAATCGAAGGCCGGGACCTATACCTATACCGGCTATGTCTACGACGCTTCCAGCAATGGCGCCTATACGTCGCCCAGCGCGCTCAATGCGACCGTCTCCGCCGCCGACACTACCAAACCCACAGGCACCCTGAGCGTCAGCCCGGCTTCAGCAGCGACCGGCAAGACCATCAGTATCACGGTGAAAGGCTCGGATAATAAGGATGTGGATTCACTTTATGCGTATTACTCCGGCGCCTGGCATTCCTATGCCTGCTCGGGCGTGCAGACCTCCTGCTCCCACACTTTCACCACTACCGAATCGAAGGCCGGGACCTATACCTATACCGGCTATGTCTATGACGCCTCGGACAATGAATCGTATACCGCGCCCAGCGCCCTCAATGTAACGGTTACCGAGACGGACACCACCAAGCCGACAGGAACACTTAGCGTCAGCCCGGCTTCAGCAGCGACCGGCAAGACCATAAGCATCACTGTGAAAGGATCCGACAATAAAGACGTGGATTCACTTTATGCGTATTACTCCGGCGCCTGGCATTCCTATGCCTGCACCGGCGTACAGACTTCCTGCTCGCATACTTTCACCACTACCGAATCGAAAGCCGGGACCTATACTTATACCGGCTATGTCTATGACGCCTCCGACAATGAGTCGTACACCACGCCCAGCGCGATCAATGTTACAGTTACCGACGTGGACACCACTAAGCCGACCGGCACCTTGAGCGTCAGCCCGGCCGCCGCCACA
>CAZJUL010000110.1:0-8371 GCA_964549095.1 uncultured Elusimicrobiaceae bacterium | reverse complement strand
GGATCCGTGGCCGTGCGGCCGGCGGAGACGGAGACCCTCAACGAGCACACCATCCTGAAGTTCGAGAAAGAAGTGCTCGGCTTCTATTTCTCGGGCCACCCGCTGAACAGCTACCGCCGGCACATCAGCATGATCGCCAACGCCCACATAGAGAAGATCCTGGCCGCCGGCTTCAAACCGGGCGAGATAGTGCGGGTGGCGGGCATAGTGCTGCAGAACAGGGTGATGCAGACCAAGAAGGGCGACACCATGGCGAAGTTCGAGCTGGAGGACCTCTCCGGCAATATCAGCGTGTGCCTTTTCCCCCGGAACTACGTGCACTTCGGCGCGCATTTAGCCGCCGGCAAGATGGTGGTGGTCACCGGCAAGGTGCAGGAATCCGATTACGGGACCGACCCTTTCGAGCTCATAGCCGAGGAGGTGCTCGGCCTTTACGACGCGATGAACAAGTGGGGCAAGCACCTGCTGCTCCACCTCCCGGAAGGCATCCTTTTCGACGAAAAACAGCTGACGGAGCTCAGGAACGCGCTGGGCAAAAGCCACGGCGGCTGCCCGGTCTACTTCAAGATAACCACCAAGGCCAGGACCGCCTACGTGGTGGAGACCACGGACAGGGTGAACCTGAGCGACGACCTGTTCAGGGACCTGGAAAAACTGGTAGGGGACAAGACATGGCAAGTGGAAAGCGGATTCTGATCGCCGACGACGATCCGGATATCCTGGACCTGCTGGAAGCCTTCTTTAAGAAGCAGGGCTACGAGGTCACCGCCGTGGTCAACGGCAAGGAAGCCCTGCAGCAGGCAGAGGCCGCGCAGTTCGACATCGTCCTGCTCGACGTGATGATGCCCTACATAGACGGCTACCACGTGGCGCAGGAGATCTCGTCCAAGGCCGCCAAACCCCCGAAGATCATCATAATGACCTCCCGGGACGTTTCCAGCGAAAGGGGCATAGCCCTGCTGAGCGGCGCCAGCGACGCGGTGCAGAAGCCGTTCACGCTGGAGGAGCTGGCGCGGAAAGTGCAGACGGTCCTGGCCGAGTAGGCCAAAGGGCTCCGGTAAAGGCGGAGCCGGAACAACTTAACGGAGGAAAGCAGAATATGAGAAAAGTCGTACTGTCGGTTGCGCTGATATGCGCGGCCTGCGCCCTGGCGGCGGCGGCCGGAAAAGAGCGGGAGAAGGGCGCGGACACGGTGCTGCCCGACACGGAGCTGGTGGACGTCCCTACCGCGGGCATCCTCGACTATTACGGCTTTATGCTGAAGACCAGGGCCTACTCCGGCGGCGGCGTCGTCGGCTCGCTGAATTTCGGCGTGCTGGAACGGCTCAACCTCGGCGCCTCGATGACCGTGGACAAGCTGATAGGCTCCGACTCGCCCATAAAGATGAGGCGGCCGGAGATACAGGTGAAGTTCCGGTTCTACGACGGCGGCTATTACATACCCGCCGCTGCCGTGGGCTACGACGGGCAGGGCTCCTATTACGACAGCGTATCCAAGAAATACCTGGAAAAGGGCAAGGGCCTTTACCTGGTCGGCTCCAAGGAGGCCGGGATAGCCGGCCTGGTGCTGCACGGCGGCTTCAACGTGCCGGATTTCGACAACAACTACCTGTTCGCCTTCCTGGGCGGCAGCTACACCCTGGAGGACAAGGTAGCCTTCATCCTGGAATACGACAGCCTGTTCCACAGGGACGACCCCTCCCGCCTCAACGCCGGCGCCCGGATCTATGTCACGCCTTATTTCCAGGTGGACCTGGCCCTGCGGGAGCTGAACGCCAGCCAGGATTTTTCGAACGGCGCCGACAGGAAGACCGAGCGCATAGTGCAGCTCCGCTACAGCACGAATTTCTAAAATCGGGGACTGTCTCCAGCATAAAGAGGGAACAAAATTATGGCAAAAAAAATAGGTATCCTGACCGGCGGCGGGGACTGCCCGGGTCTTAACCCGGCGATCCGCGGCTGCGTGTACGCCGCCGCCAAGCACGGCTACGAGTGCGTCGGCCTTGTCGACGGTTGGAAAGGGCTTATGCAGGCCGACACCGTCCCGCTGAACAAGGAGATAACGGAATATATCATAATGAAGGGCGGCACCATCCTCGGCACCTCCCGCACCAACCCCATTAAAAGCGAGGACGGCGTGAAAAGATGCCTGGCCTCCTTCAAAAAGCTTGGGCTGCACGCGCTGGTGGCGATGGGCGGCGACGACACGCTGGGCGTGGCCACCAGGCTCTACAAGGACCACAAGCTGAACGTGGTGGGCGTGCCCAAGACAATGGACAACGACCTCAGCGTCACCGATTACACGTTCGGCTTCGACACCTCCGTCACGCACGCGATGGGGGCAGCGCAGTCGCTGCTGGACACCGGCGCCAGCCATCATCGCATAATGGTGCTGGAAGTGATGGGCCGGCACGCCGGCTGGGTGGCGCTTTATACGGGCGTCGCCTCGGCCGCGGATTTCGTCTGCATCCCGGAGCGCAAGATAGACACCGTAGAGATGATCCGCAAGCTGAAGGAATCCTACGCCAGGAAGCGGTACGCGCTGGTGGTGACCAGCGAGGCCGCCGAGCTGCCCGAGGCCGGCGAGGACAAGATCAAGCACCAACTGGACCAGTTCGGCCACCGCATCCTGAAGGACAGGGGCATGGGCGAGCACATAGCGCAGTTCATCGAGAAGCAGACCGGCATAGAGACCCGCTACGCCGTCATAGGCCACATGCAGCGGGGCGGCGCGCCGACGCTGTTCGACCGGATGCTGGCCACGCGCGTGGGGATAAAGGCGGCCGAGCTGGTGCACAAGGGCGAGTTCGGCCAGATGAGCGCGCTGGTAGACAACAAGATAGTGGGCGTACCGCTCGAAAAGGCCACCGGCAAGCTCAAGACGGTCAGCGAAGACTGGTACGACCTGATGGAATTGATGTTTTAACCTTTGTGCCCGCGATCCAAGGAGAAAATATGGCTGAAAGCAAAGACAGCAAGTCCGCGCCGCAGTTCCAGAGGAAGACCATACTGATAAAGAAGCGCCTGCAGTACCGCTACATGGCGCTGATAATGATGAGCGTGCTGGTGGCGTTCCTCATAGTGGGCCTGGACCTGATGTGGACCATCGCCAAGTTGATCAACGACCACCCGATGATGCAGCCGCTGCTGGACGATATGGTCGCCATGGCGCCGCTCTTCTTTCTGAAAATCCTCGTATATATGGTCATCGTGCTGATAGTTTCCGCGGTCGTGTCCCACCGGATGGCGGGGCCCATCTTCAAGTTCGAGAAGAGCTGCTCCACCGTCGCCGCCGGCGACCTCACGCACAGGGTGTACCTGCGCAAGGGCGATCACCTGACCGAGCTGCAGGAGCATTTCAACAATATGGTGGAAGCGGTGCACGCCTCCGTCAGGGAGATGGAGAGCTTCAAGGCCGCCGCGGCCGCCAAGGACCCGTCCCTCAAGGCGGAAGCCGACGCCCTGGACAAGAAGGTCGCCTACATACTGCCGAACTATAAGATCTAGGAACAGGACCCTGTTTCCCCGAAACGAGATGAAAAGAATAGTACTCGCGGCGCTGCTGCTCCCGCTTTCGGCGGGGGGGCGCGCCGCCGCCCAGCAGCAGGACACGCTCACGCTTGAATCCGTTATTGGCCTGGCCGTGAAGAACGACCCCGCGCTTATGGCGGCCGAGCAGGACGCCATCATCGCCAAGCAGAGCGTGAGCGAGGCGCGCTTCCTCTTCCTGCCGCAGCTCGCCCTTTCCGGCACCCTGTCCAAGGTGGACCTGGAATACCCGATGGTGCTGGGCCCCGAGCTCGGCGACCGCTACCTCGACTCCGGCATCGCGGAAAATTTCTACACAATGCGCGTCTCCGCCCTGCAGCCGCTTTTTAACGGCGGCCGGGACAAGAACACCCTGCGCATGGCCAAGGCCGCCCACAGCCAGGCCAAGGTCCGCTACGAGACCGTGAAGACGGACGTGGTGCTGAAGGCGAAAACCGCTTTTTACACGCTGCTCTACCGCCGGGAACTGCACGCGCTGGCGCAGCAATGGCGCGGCGCCGCGGCGGAGCTTAACGCCGGGATAAAGAAGGACCCCTGGGAGAGCATAGAGGCCGGCCTGCTGCTTTCCGGGCTTCAGAAACAGGCGGAGCGCGCCGGCAGGGAGCTGGAAGCCGCCAGGACGGAACTGCTGAAGGTGCTCAACCGGGAGCCGAACTACCGGTTCGACATTTCCGGCACCCTGGCGCAGGCGCCGGTCCGGACCGACCTGCAGAAAAGCCTGGTCACCGCAATGGAAGCGCGGTCCGAATTAAAGAGCGAAATTTACAAGGCGCAGCTGGACGAACTGGCCGTGAACATGGCAATGACCCGCCGCCGGCCCAATGTTTACCTGGGCGGCAGCTACGACGTCATCGGCTACAAGGACAGCGCGCTGGGTGATTCCGGGCGCAGGAGCAACTGGATGGCCTCAGTGGCCATCCACTTCCCGCTGATGTACGACGTCTGGACGCAGATAGTCCGCAAGAAGGCCGAACAGCGCAAGGGCGACCTCAAGGGCGTGGAAGTCCGCGACAGGATACGCTTCGAGATCATAAACGCCTACAGGGAGCTGGAATTCCGGCAGGCGGAGAGCGCAGACAGGAAAAAGGAGCTGGACTCCGTGCGGCGGGATTACGAGGCGGCTTCAGGCCGCGGCCCCGCGCCGCTTTCGGCTCTTAGGACCTTCGCCGCCGTCTGCGAGCTGGAAAGGTCTTATTTCGAAAGCGTTTACGGCCAGACGCTCGCCAGGATCCGGCTGGAATGGGCCCAGGGCCGGGACCTGGACCAGTAACGGTTTATTAACGACAATGCCAGGCTTTATCAAGATCCCGGTTTTACTGCTGCTGGCCCTTTCCGCGGCCTGTCCCGCTTTTTCGCAGCAGTCCGCCTCCGACGACGAAATACTGAGGGAAGTCCTCTGGTCCAAGCTGGTCAACGCCAAACCGCCGGAGCGGCCGTCGGTGGGGCTGGCCCTTTCAGGCGGCGGGGCCAGGGGCTTCGCCCACGTGGGCGTGCTGGAGACGCTCCACTACGCCGGCTTTCCCGTGGATTATATCTCCGGCACTTCGATGGGTTCGGTGATAGGCGCCCTCTACGCCTCCGGGATGAAGATAGACGGGCTGTGGGACTTCGGGCGCGAGGCCTCGGGCCGCAGCGTCTCGCGCGATTTCAGCCGCATAAAGCTTTTCAGCCTGCTGATCACCGACAAGCTCATAACCCCAACCCACATAACCGGCTTCATAGAGACCAACCTGGGCGGCTACACCTTCGAGAAGCTGAAGACGCCGTTCGCCTGCGTGGCGATGGACTTCAGGACCGGCGAGAAGATAGTTTTCACCGACGGCCCGCTGGCCATCGCGGTGCGGGCCAGCGTGAACCTGCCCGGCATCTTCGCGCCGCTGGAATACCGCCACCGCTACCTGGTGGACGGCGGCGTGGTGGACTTCCTGCCGGTGGACGCGGCGCGCCAGCTGGGGGCGGAATGGGTGCTGGCCAGCTCGGCGGACAACGTGGCCGGCGAGATGCCGGAGAACGTGCTTTCGGCGCTGCTGCAGGTGATAGACATCAGGGGCTCGATGCTGGCCCGCGCCGAAGAGCAGGAGGCGGATTTCCTTTTCAAATCCACCTTCCAGGGCGTGAAGGTCGCGGATTTCAACAAGTGCATAGAGGCCGGCGAGGCCGGCGTGGCAGAGGCCTCAAAGCGCCTTGACGGCGCCAAAGAAGCGCTGCTCATCTATTCCTCGCCGCGAATGCTGGGCATCGGGGACAGACCTTGATGAAACTTTTTACCGCCGCTCTGTTCTGCGCCCTCACGCTGGCGGGCCCCGCGCTGCACGCCGGAGCCTTCCGGTTCTTCGGCCTGAGCTCCGAGGGCCGGGCGCCTGAACTGCTGGCCGCAATGAAGAAGGATCTTGAGAACGGCAACTGCGCAGAGGTCGCAGCGGGCAGCGAGGCGCTGTTCGGTGAAAAGCCGTTCGCCGAAACGAAGATGCAGGCGTATAAATACCTGGGGCAGTGCTACGAGCTACAGGAACTTCCGGACAAGGCCATCAGCGTCTACAAGCTCTGCCGCGGGCTCTACCCCGAAGAAAAATTCTTCCCGGCCAGGCTGGCGGCCATCTACCTGAAGGCCGGTTTCTACTCCACGGCCGCCCCGCTCTTTAAAGAGGTTTTGGGCGGCAGGTCGGACAACATCGAGGCCAACGCCGGGCTGGGCAGGTGCTACGCTGAAATAGGTTTCCTGGAAAGGGCCAAGGAATACTACGCCAAGGCCATAATACTCGGAGATTTCAAGGACCAGGGGCTGCTGAAGGAGTACGCCTGGTGGATGATACGCAAGCGCGACTGGGGCGAAGCGGAGCTGATACTCGCCAGGGCGCTGGAGCGGGATCCCGGCGACGCCGGGCTTTACGCAGCGCTGGCCAGGATAGCCGCCGGCAAGGGCGATTACGCGAGCGCCGCCGCCCGCCTGTCCCAAGCGCTGGAGCGCCGCCCGGGCGACCGGGGCTACACGCTGGAGCGCGCTCTGGTCCTGCTGCTGAGCGGCGACGCCGGCGCTGCAGAGGCCGCCGCCGGTAGTTTCCTGAAAGATCCCGCGCACAAGGACCCGCTGGCCTCGCTGATAAAGGGGCTGGCGCTGTACCGGAAAGGAAACCTGGCCGCCGCCAGGCCGCTGCTGGCCGCGGCCGGAGAGGAAGAGGGAAGTTTTACGGCCCGGCTGGCCGGGGCGCTGCTGGCTGAACTGGAAAAGGGCTCAAAACGCAAAGAGTGAAGGCTTTATGAAAATAGAATTTTACAAGATGTCCGGCGCGGGCAACGATTTCGTCCTGCTGGGCGGCGGGAACTACACCGGGGCAGAGCTGAAGCGGCTGGCCGTAAAGCTCTGCGACCGGAAAAACGCCGTCGGGGCGGACGGCCTGCTGTATGTCCGGAAGCTGCCGGGCCGGGCGGTCAGCCTCAGGTATTTCAATTCCGACGGCTCCGAGGCCTTCTGCGGCAACGGCTCGCGCTGCTCCGCCTGGTGGGCGTACTCTTCGGGGCTGGTAAAAAGCAGGAAGTTCGCCCTGAGCACCATTCGCGGCGTCCTGCCGGCTGAAATAATCGCCCGGGAAAAGGTCCGGATGCGCATGCCGGATGTGCCCGCCGTAGCTCTGGGCCACGCGGGAAAATATCCGCCGCCGGTAAAAAAACTGCATTTCCTGAACACCGGCGTGCCGCACGCCGTGGTACCGCTGAAGAATATCGGCGCCGTGGACGTGGACGGGCTGGGCCGCGCGCTGCGCTATAACAAGGCTTTCGGCCCCGCCGGGACCAACGTGGATTTCGTCGCGCTCAAAGGCCGCGTCGTGCATATGCGGACCTACGAGCGCGGCGTGGAAGCGGAGACTTTGGCCTGCGGCACAGGCGCCACGGCGTCCGCCATAGCTATCGGGATGGAAAAGGGGCTCAAATGCCCGGTCGCGGTGATATCGCGGAGCGGGGAGAAATTCAGGGTCTGGTTCAAACCCGGCCCGCAAACTTCAGCGACCGGGGTCTACATAGAAGGCCCGGCTAAAATAGTTTTCGAAGGTGCGACGGCGGTCTGACGGTTACGGAGGCAAAATGCTGCAGCTTAAAGGCGCGTTCACGGCGGTAATAACCCCTTTCAGGGACGGGAAGCCGGACCTGCCGGCTTTAAAGAAGCTGGTGCGCTTCCAGGTGAAGTCGGGCATAAACGGCATAGTGCCGTGCGGCTCTACGGGGGAAGCGGCCACGCTGACGCCGGAAGAATACCTCGCGGTTATAAAGACCGTCGTGGACGAGGTCAAAGGCAGGGTGCCCGTGGTCCCGGGCTGCGGCACAAATTCCACCGCGAAATCCGTGGAGACGCTTAAAAAGATAGAGAAGCTGGGCATTTCCGGCGTGCTGGCCGTGGTGCCCTACTACAACAAGCCGCCGCAGGCCGGCCTGCTGGCCCATTTCTCCGAAATAGCGTCGGGCACGCGCCTGCCGGTGGTGCTTTACAACATCCCCGGCCGCACCGGCGTCAATATGCTGCCCGCCACCGTGCTGGAGCTGCGCAGGAAGTTCTCGAACATCGTGGGCATAAAAGAGGCCTCCGGCAGCCTGGACCAGGTGAGCGAAATAGTGAACGGCGCCGACAAGGATTTCACCGTGATGAGCGGGGACGATTCGCTGACCCTGCCGATGATGTCGGTGGGCGCGCGCGGCGTTATTTCGGTGGTTTCCAACATCGCGCCGGCCGGGACGGCCGAGATGTGCGCGATGTTCCTGAGGGGGGAGACCGACGGCGCAGCCAGGCTGCATCACAAGCTGTTCCCGCTCATAAAGGCGCTTTTCGTAG
>CAZJUL010000109.1:0-8393 GCA_964549095.1 uncultured Elusimicrobiaceae bacterium | reverse complement strand
GGGCCGGGGGGCCCGCCGCCGCGAAAGAGGCGGGATATGCGCGCTGCGGTCCGACGCTTATTGCTGACGGCGCTCCTGGCGCCCGGCGCCCCGGGCTACTGCGGCGAGGTTTACCTGCCGGACTTCAAACTGGATTCCATGAAAGCTTCGGATGTGCCGGATTACCGCGGCCCGGCGGTGCCGAAGGTTCCGCCGCCCGTGAACACCGGCTATGACTTCAGGGTCAGGAAGGATTACGCGCGGCTGTATAGGACCGCGCTCGCTCCGGGCGGATGCCGCCCCTTTCCGCAGAAAGTCCAGCTCTACGATCTCCTGAACGCCCGCAAGGTGCGCCTGACGGGCGCGATAGCGCTGGCGTTCGAAGCCGGCAAGGGGCAGGCCGAGATAATTTTCCCCGGCGCCGAATTCGACGACGCGCAGCCGGAGGACAGGTCGGCGCTGTTCGTAAGGGTGACCGGGGGCAGCTCTTCCCCGCAGTTGTCGTGGGCTTCCGTAATATGTTCCGGCAGCCGGTACCTGGGGTATAAAGGCGCCAGCCTGAAGCTGCCTGAGAAGTCCGGCGCCTACGCCCTGGACGAAACCCTGGCCCTGGGCGCTAAAAAGGTCCTTATTGAAAAGACCCACCCCTGGCTGGCCGCGGCGGAAGGAAAGGCGCGGCAGGACGCCAACCGCCTCTGCGCGGCGGGCTTCCCCGAAAAGATGAAGGCTTTCAGTGTCGGAAGCCTGCCCGCCGAGGCGGACGGGTTCAATTTCCTTTATGACGCGGCGCGGAACGCCCTCAGGATAACCTGGAAAACCGCTCCGTAGCGGCCCCTCCGGCGCACTTACAAACGACCCGCAAATATAGTATTATTAAAAACGCGCTATCCTTTCTATGGCAATCAAGATCCTGCTCGTCGACGACGATAAAGTGGTGCTCAACTCCGCGCGGAGGTACCTGCAGGGCCACGGCTTCCAGGTGGTCCATACCGACAGCGGGGCGGAGGCCGTGATACTAGCCAGGGAATCCAGGCCCGACCTGGTCATCACCGACGCGGAAATGATAGGGCTGGACGGCTTCGCCCTGTGCAAGGTGATAAAAGAAACGCCGGAACTTTCCGGCACGCCCGTCATAATAATCTCCGGCCGCAAGATCTCGGAAGAGGACGTGCTGGCCGGCTACAACAAGGGCGCCGACGATTATATGCTGAAGCCGGTCTCGTTCCCGGTCCTGCTGGCCAAGCTGAAGGCGGTCCTGAAAAGGTACGAGGCGTCCGGCCGGCAGACCGGCAAGATACAGAAGCTCGGCATGGTGATAGACCCGTCCGGCCGCACCGTCGCCATCAAGAACGAGATCGTCAAGCTCACCCGCAAGGAATTCGACCTGCTGATAGCGCTGATAACGGAAGAGGGCCGGCTGCTGAGCATCCCCTACCTGCTGGAGACCGTCTGGGGCTACGACCCCGCCAGCTACAACGACCCGCATACCGTAGGGGTGCACGTTTCCTCCCTGCGCAAGAAGCTCGGCTCCCCCGCGGCCGACCACATAACCAGCGTAACCGGCCACGGCTACAAGTTCGAATAACCGGCCCCGCCGGCCGCCTCCCGCCAAAAGATTTGATTGAAATTTGACCATTCTCTGTCCTTTCCCTTATCTTACCCTGCTAGAATATACGCAGGAAGAGGAGGAGTTATGACCAGAACAAATTTCAACGCTGCGAAAGTCCTGCTGACCGTCTCCTGCGCGGTCCTTTTCACGGCCCAGCCGTCCGGCGCGGCCGACATCTACAAAAAAATGGCGAACGACATCGCCAGGTACTCCGCGGCGAACAAGGTGAAGAACATCGCCGTGATAGGGTTCACCCGCAAGGCCCGCACCTCCCGCGAAGAGAGCGAATACGTGGCGGAAAAGCTGCTGACCTGCCTGGTCAAGAACGGGAAGGTCAACCTGATGGAAAGGAACCAGCTGGACAAGGTAATGGACGAGCAGAAGCTGTCCCTGTCCGGCGCCGCCGACGCGGCGGACGCCATAAAGCCCGGCCAGCTGCATTCCGTGGACGCCATAGTGACCGGGACGGTCTTCGGCACCAGGGACCACCTGAAGATAATAGCCAGGATCATAGACTCCGTAACCGGGGCGGTCCTGCACACCCTGGAAGCGCAGACCGACAGGCAGTGGGATATGCTGGACGAAGCGCGCGGCTTCGAGTTCGACGTCCCTGACCAGGCGGCCCTGGTCGCCATGTTCGGCGACGAGGCCCAGCTCCCCGTGTTCGACGATTTCCGCGACGCCCCCGGCAGCTTTTCGGGCGGGTTTTCCGGCGGCTTCGGTAAGACCGAATGCACCGTCAGGTGGTTCAGGGTCGCCATCATGCAGAACGGGGCGGTGGAAGCCAAGGCGAAGTACTGGGCGCGCCAGATGAGGGACCCGGATTTCTCCGCGAAGGACCTGAAGCACAACCCCGGCGGGGAGATAAAGGACCCGGAAGTGAAGAGGAAATTCTACGAGCTGCTGGATAAGTTCTACAAGTCCAGCGAGCTCCCGAACATGTCCGCGGAAGAGGTCAGCAGCGTGACCGACCTCGCGAACGAAGAAACTAAAATCAAGAACGACTGCGGGATGATCTGAGGGCCGGGCGGCTCAGCGGTTTTCTTTCAGGACCTTCTCCAGCATATCGCGGATCTCGTTGATGCCGAACGGCTTTATCAGGAAGGCTTCCACCGTTATCATCGGCAGGATGGGGTTCGAGATATTGGAGACCGAGCCCGTTATCACTATGACGGGGATGCGCGGGCAGCGCGTCTTTATCTCCCGTATCACTTCTTCGCCGCGCATATCGGGCATCTTCAGGTCGCAGATCGCGGCGTCGAATTCCTCTTTCTGTATCAGCGCGGTGGCGGAGGCGCCGTCCACCGCCACCGTCACCTCATAGCCGCGGCTCTTCAGCGCCCGCGTCACGTAATTGCGGACCAGCTCCTCGTCGTCGACCAGCAGTATCCTCGTGGCCATAGTTATACCGGCAGATAGATGGTGAACACCGAGCCTTTGCCCTGCTCGCTGTGGGCCACTATGGCCCCGCTGTGCCTGTTGATGATGCCCAGGCACACCGACAGGCCGAGGCCCGTGCCTTTGCCGGCCGGCTTGGTGGTGAAGAACGGGTCGAACACCCGGTCCAGTATCCCCGGGGGTATCCCGGAGCCGGTATCGGCCAGCGAGACCGACAGCAGTGACTTCTTGTCCGGGCCGGGGGCGGCCAGCTGCGTCCTTATGGTGACGGTGCCGCCGCCGGGCATGGCGTCTCGCGCGTTGGTAAAGAGGTTCAGGAAAACCTGCATCAGCTGCTGGAAATCGCCGTTCACCGTGGGCAGCCCGTCGCCGAATTCCTTTACTATGTTTATGTGCTTCAGCTCCATCTGCCTGGCGCAAAGCACCAGGGTTTCCTCTATCACTTCGTTTACGCTTACCGGCTCCATCTTGGTCTTTTCCTGCCTGGCGAACGACAGCAGGGACGCGATGATCTTTTTGCAGCGGAACACGGCCTTTTCTATGTCCTTGAGGTCCTGGCAGTTCTGCGTGCCGGCTTCCGCGTTCTCCAGCACCAGCTGGGTCAGGCCCAGTATGCCCGAAAGCGGGTTGTTTATCTCGTGCGCCAGGCCGCCGGCCAGCTGGCCCAGCGCGGACATCTTTTCCGCCTGTATCAGCTGCGTCTGAGTTTCCTGCAGCTGCTTGTAGAGTTTGGCGTTCTTCAGGGCCAGGTTCGCCAATGAAGCGAAGATCTTCGCCCGCTGCAGGTCGTTCTCGTTGAAGTATTCGTCCAGCTGCATCCGGTTGATGTTTATAAGCCCGATGAGCTTGTTGTTGTCCACCAGCGGCAGCATAACCGCGAACTTCACCTCGCCGATGCGCTCTATGTCGGCGTACACCGCGTCCTTCTGCGGGTCTTCTATCAGCACGACCGAAGTGTCTTTTTCTCCCGCCAGCCGGGCCAGCGTCCGGACGCAGGCCTGCAGCCGGGAGGCTTTCTGCGGCTCGTCCTCCAGCCCTTCCGAGACGGCTATCTCGGGCCGCCCGGAGGAGTCCAGCAGCACCAGCAGCGCTTCGTCGGCCTTCAGTATGCGCAGGGCTGAATCTATGATTATCCGCAGCAGCTCTTCGGATTTGATAGTTGAAAAGATGGCTTTTGTGATGTCGTTGAACTTGCGCTTTTCCAGGGCCCGCTCCACCACCGCGAACAGCTCTTTTATCTCGAAAGGCTTGTGCAGGTAGTCGAAAGCGCCTTTGCGCATGCTCTGTATGGCCGTGCCCATGGTCCCGTGGCCGGTGGCCATTATCACTTCCACTTCGGGGTCGGTCTTCTTTATTTCTCCCAGCGCCGCTATGCCGTCCATGCCCGGCATCATGATGTCCATTATCACCAGGTCGAACTTTTCCTTGCCGACCTTCTCTATGGCTTCTTCGCCGCAGTAGGCCACCGAAACTTTATAGCCCTGCTCCGAAAGCGCTATAGAGATCATTTCGGAGATAGGGGCTTCGTCGTCGACTATGAGGAGGTTGGCTTTATGGTTCATATTGCGTTCCGGGACCGCTTCCGCCGCCGTCAGCCGAGCCTTTTGATCTTGTACCCCAGGGCCTTGAGCTCAGTTTCCACCGCGTCGCGCCGGTCGCCCTGCAGCTCCAGCTCGCCCAGCTTCACGGTGCCGCCTACGCCCAGCTTCTTTTTGAATTTAGACAGCAGTTCTTCTTTCCCGGCGGGGTGCATCTGCAGCCGGCTTATCACGGTCATGCCGCTGCCCTTATGCCCGCGCCGGAAAGCCAGCCTTACCGGCTCGGCCTGTTTCGGTTTGCCCGCCGCGGCCCGCTGCGCGCAGGAGCACGGGCTTTTATGGCAGGCCGGGCAGGGCGGCTCCCAGTTCGGGTCGGTGGAATAGACGATATTGTCGGGGGGCATAGGCAAAATCTGGCGGAGAGGGAGGGATTCGAACCCACGGTACGGATTAACCGTACACCGGTTTTCAAGACCGGCGCCTTAAACCGCTCGGCCACCTCTCCGTTAACCAAAAACTCCGCTGGCGACAGGTAAATTATATCAAATAAGGATTTTTACGGGCCTGAAAAGCAAAACCCCGCTTTCGCGGGGGTGCTTTTGAAAACTTCGGAGGGAGTGGGATTCGAACCCACGAGGGTGTGACCCCTACAGGTTTTCGAGACCTGCTGTTTCAACCGCTCACACATCCCTCCGTAAATCCGGCCTGCCGCTTCCGGCGGGTCCTACTGGCGAGGCGATTAATGATATAATATAAAATTATTATACGTCTATAAACAAAACGCGCGATTCTTTATGGGAAAATTGTTCGGCACCGACGGCATAAGGGGCGTTCCCTGGAACTACCCGTTCACCCCCGATTTTATCAGCAAGATAGGCTACGCCTCCACCCTGGTGCTATCCAAGTATAAAAGGTCCGGGCCCAAAGCGCCCGTGATGCTGATAGGCCGCGACACGCGCGGCTCCGGCCTGCGCATTCAGAAGGCGCTGGTGGAAGGCGTCTGGGCCAACAGGTTCAAGGTGCTGGACCTGGGCGTGATCTCCACTCCGGCCGTGGCCTACCTGGTCAAGAGGGAGAACGCCGACTTCGGCATTGTCATCTCCGCCAGCCACAACCCGCCTGAATTCAACGGCATAAAATATTTCTGCCGCGACGGGCTGAAGCTGAACGACGCCGTCGAGCTGAAGATAGAATCGCTGCTGCTGGGCGCCAAGCCGCTGGTTTTCAAACGCATAAAGCACGCCATACAGAAAAAGGACTACTCTAAAGATTATCTGAAGTTCATAAAGTCCACCCTGCCGGCCGGCTTCAGCCTGAAAGGGCTTAAGATAGTGGCCGACTGCGCCAACGGGGCCGCCTACAAGCTGGCGCCCGCGCTGCTGAAAGAGCTGGGCGCCGAGGTGACGCTGCTGGGGATCCGGCCGGACGGGAAGAACATCAATATCGATTGCGGGGCCCTGCACACCGGCGCCATGCAGAAGGCGGTCACGGATACCGGCGCCTACTGCGGGATAAGCTTCGACGGCGACGCCGACAGGTGCATGTTCTCCGACGAGAAAGGCCGGCTGCTGGACGGGGACGACCTGCTGTCCATAGCCGCCCCCTATATGCAGGCCTCTGGCAGGCTGACCGGGGGAAAGGCCGTGCTTACTTTCATGTCGAATTACGGGCTTATCAGGTACCTGGCCGGCCTCGGCATCAAGGCGGTGCAGGTGCCGGTCGGCGACAAGAACGTCACGGACGCCATGCGGCGGGAAGACCTGAAAATAGGCGGGGAATCCAGCGGGCACATAATTTTCCGGGAATTCGCCCCCACGGGCGACGGCCTGCTCACGGCCGTGCAGATACTGGCCGCCGTGCGCGATATGGGCAAGCCCTTCAGCCATTTCAAGAACCTCTGGAAGCGCTACCCGCAGGTGGTCGGGGCGCTGAAGGTGGCGCATAAGCCGCCGCTGGAGAAGGTGCACGGGTTCAGCGGCAAGATCTCAAAGTTCGAGGGCGTGCTGAAAGGGAACGGCCGCATCTTCATCAGGTATTCGGGCACGGAGCCGCTGCTGCGGATCCTGGTGGAAGGCGAGTCGAAGAGCGTGATAAAAGGCATTGCGGACGATCTGATGGAGCATTACAAGAAGCACGCGGGAGCCGTGCCCGCGGGAAAACATTAACGGCGACAGCTGCGGAGGTTTTATGAAAAATATAAAGCTCGGCGTGAATATAGACCACGTGGCCACCCTGCGTCAGGCCCGGAAAGAGAAGAACCCCGACCCCGTAGAAGCGGCGCGCGTGGTCCTGAGCTCAGGCGCCGACATGGTGGTAATGCACCTGCGCGGCGACCGCCGCCACATACAGGAGTCCGACCTGGAAAGGGTGCGGCAGGACGTGAAGGGCCTCATACACCTTGAGATGGCCGCCACGCCCGAGATGGAAAAGCTGGCGCTGAAGCTGCAGCCGGACTCGGTCTGCATAGTGCCGGAATCGCCGGACGAAGTGACCACCCAGGGCGGGCTGAAGGTCACCGGCAAGCAGGACGCGCTGGCTAAGACGATAAAGAACCTTTCAGGGGCCGGCATAGAAGTGGCCCTGTTCCTGGACCCGGAGCCGCAGGTCATCCGCAGCGCGCACAACCTGGGCGCGGACTGCATAGAGCTCTGCACCAGCAAATATTCCGAATCCTGGGGCAAGAAGCTGCAGGCCAAGGAGCTGGAGCGGCTGGAGCTGGCCGCCCTCCTGGTCAACGAGATGGAGATGGGCCTGCACGCCGGCCACGGGCTGGATTATTATAACGTGGTGCCGGTGGCCAGGATAGAGGGGATGGAATGCCTTAACATCGGCTATTCCATAATTTCAAGGGCCATGTTCGTCGGCCTGAAGAACGCCGTCTCTGATATGAAGCGGCTGGTACAGTAGAGCCTGCAAAGCGTAAAACGTATATCGGAAGCGATCTTGTTTCGGGCGCGTTTTACGCTTCGCTTTTTTTAAATATATGTGTGGAATAACCGGCTATATAGGCGAAAAGAAGGCCTCCGACGTGCTTATCGAGGGCCTGCACCGGCTTGAATACCGCGGGTACGATTCCTGCGGGGTGGCCATCATCAGCGGCAAGAACGACCTCTACCTGAGGCGCGTGAGCGGCCGCGTGGACGCGCTGGACGCGCTGGTGGCCAAGGACCCCGTCAAGGGCGGGATCGTGGGCATAGGCCACACGCGCTGGGCCACGCACGGCGTGCCTTCCGAGGACAACGCCCACCCCCATACCGACTGCAACAACCAGATCGTGGTGGTCCATAACGGCATAATAGAGAACTACCTGGAAATAAAGGAAAAACTCCTGAAGGCCGGGCACAAATTCAAATCTGAAACCGACACCGAAACCATCGTGCACCTGGTGGAAGAAAAACTGAAGACCCTGCACGCCTCGGCCGCCTCCGTGCGCAGCGATATGCTGGAGCCGGTCTTCTTCGAGGCCGTCAGGCGCACCATCGCGGACCTGAAGGGCTCCTTCGCGCTCGCCGTCATCTGGGCGAAATGCCCGAACATGATACTGGCCGCGCGCCAGCACAGCCCGCTGGTGCTGGGGCTGGGCGCCGGCGAGAACTTCATAGCTTCGGACGTTTCCGCTTTCCTCAAGTACACCAAGAAAGCCGTGTTCCTGAACGACGGCGAGATAGCCGCGGTCAAGGCGGGCGCGGTCACCTATTTCACTTTCCAGGGCAAGAAGGTGGAGCACACCTCGGTCACCATCCAGTGGGATTCCACCATGGCGGAGAAGGGCGGCTACAAGCATTTCATGCTCAAAGAGATACACGAGCAGCCCGAATCCGTGGAGAACACCCTGCGCGGCCGGCTGCTGCCGCTGAAGGGCGACGTGC
>CAZJUL010000108.1:2733-8394 GCA_964549095.1 uncultured Elusimicrobiaceae bacterium | reverse complement strand
GCTATCCGGCCCGGCGGCTTTATTTATATATTTCATAGGACTCCCTTACCATTTTGTTGGACTCAACAAAATGATGCTGTTCTGCCTTTGCGGCTCGATTGTTTGCGTGAAAAAGGCGCCTGCGACCTTTCACACATCTTCTCATCAAATAGTGTAAAGCATGACCGCGACACCCTCATGTCGCGGTGTAAAAATGATTTTCCGGGCAACTTAAAGGCCAAGATTCAAGACCTGACCCCGCCCGCTCTGAAGATATTATTTGGATTTTAGCGCCGGATGGCCCGGTCGGGGCCGCCGTCGGATCGGGGTTGGAAGTTCGAGTCCAGCCCGGGGAGCATAAATTTGAAAGGCCGCCATGGGGCGGCTTTTAAAATTTGTCCGCTAGGTTGTTCGGCTCGGACTGATTTCCCTGGTTCGGGTCGAGCTTCGCGCAGCGAAGTAAGACAACTCAAGGCTTCCACAGGTCCAGCCCGAGGAACAATTTGAAAAGGCCCGAAAGGGCTTTTTCTTTTTGTAGAATATGCTGGGTTAGGAAGAACCATAATTATGCAATTTCGGATTTCCGCAATTTTATTGTTGAATATATTTTTATCTGTAGCAACAGGATATTGTGAAGGCACCTGGACTCCGATTAAGTTCGTGATCAATCACACCACGATGTGGCCAAAATCCCCTACTGTTTACGGTCTAAGCCTAAACTATTTTAATAACGGGTATTACCCCGATGACATAGAAGAAGTTAACGGAATACAATTCGGAATACGAAATATCACCGGCGGCCCCATACGTGGAATCCAACTCGCATTACTGGACAATGGCAGTCATGAAATATATGGGATTCAGGCTTCACCCTTTCGTAACAGTATAGCGACTGAGAGTAATGGCTTTATTATTGGCGGTATAAATTTTATAAATCGGCATAAGGGAATTCAAATTGCATGGCTTTTTAATTATCTAGAGGATTCTGGTGTTCTTATTCAAGCTGCTCCGGGTAATGTGGCACACGATAAACTGACAGGGCTTCAGCTAGGTCTTTTTAATGATGCGCGTGGAGAACTACATGGCCTACAATTGGGCATCGTAAACATCGCAGCTGGTGATTCGGGGGCAAAAGGCCTTCAAGGTGGAATTGTTAATATCACTGGGTCCGGCAACTATGATGTGATAAGTTTTAGAGGCCTTCAAATAGGGCTAGTGAATATTTGTAAAAACACATTAAAAGGCATGCAACTAGGTTTTATAAATATTGCCCGAAGAAAACAATTTTTACCGATTACATTTGGAGTTAACTGGGGCTTTTAAATTTATAGGTCTCCACTGCTCCTACTTATAGAGTACATATTACGTTTTCTTCGGCTTCGCTATTACCCTGGCTCCGTTTTCCCAACCGATGACGGACATGATAAGCACCAGGCCGAGCAGGAGCCAGAATCCGGCATCCAGCCTCACGTTTATATCGCAGTTGATTGGCATATAACAGCCTCCATATTTTTAGTGCTTCCCCAGAGAAGCAAATCCTTATAGTCGGTCCCGGCAGACGGATTATCGTATAGCCAGTTGCGGAAGGCGTCCAGACGGGGGAGCATATTTGGAAACCATATAACAAACCTCAGCAACGACATCAATGATCGAGGTGGAAATTGCTTTTTGTGGGGCTGAGGGGACGATGGCGGGAATCCCGCTGGCGCCCCGATTGAGCTATCTTGTGGCTATTGCGGTGTGGTCAAGTTCAGGAACTCTTCCAGACGGGCGGTCTCGGCTTCCAGTTCGGCGGTAAAATCTTTTCCGGCGGGGCGTTTTTTTACGAAGCCAGTCTCCACGCTCAGCCGCTTCCCGGCTATGCGCGCGTTCGCCCAGCCGACGATGTCGTCGCCCCACAACAGCGGCATGGCGTAGTAGCCGCGCACCCTTTTGGCCGGCGGCGTGTACGCCTCGAAGCGGTAGGGCCAGTTCCAGAAATGCTCGAAGCGCCGCCGGTCCCAGACCAGCGGGTCGAACGGGGCGAGGAACCGCGCGCGCCGCGGCGCCTCAGCAAAAGCGAGTCCGGCGGCCGGCAGGATATAATCTATCCCGTCAGCGGTCTCCTTCTTCAATTCTCCCGACTTGGTCATATCGGCCAGCACCGTCCGCGCGGGGCCGGAACCGGGGAAATACCTGCGCAGCAAAGGAGCCGTCAGCGTGTGAAGCGTTTTTTCGGGGACCGGCGCCAGGATATTCACTAGCGCAACTATGCGCTTGCGCAGGCGCTCCGCCGGCGGCAGAAGCCCGGCCTGCGGCGCCGCCGCCTCATAGACCCTGATCCCGTTCTCCCGCCGGGCTATCCTCAGGAACCCGTAATAGTGCAGCACGTCCAGCGCGTGCGTGGTGGCTTTTGAATTCCCGCCCCAGGCGTTTATTATGCGCCTGCGCCCGAAATGTTTTTCCAGGTGCGCCGGGTGCGCCCCGCCCAGTTCCAGCACCTTTCCCAATATCTGCTTTTCCAAAGCGGACAGTTTAACGGCCCGCCGCGGGTGCAGCAGCCGCCAGATCTCCCGCGATACGAAGCCGTAGGCGTATAAATAATCTTCTTCTATGTCCAGCGAAGGATAGAGCCGCTCAAGGTCGCCGGCGCGGTAATCTTTGACCCGGTGACGCAGTATCAGGTCCTGCGCGCGCGCCGGGGAACGGATGGGGTCGGCCTGCACGAAGCCCAGCCGGTCTATGGCTGCTTTCAGCGTGGCCGGCTTAAAAAGCGAGCTGTCTATCGCGCAGGCGCGCAGCCGCCGCAGGGTTTCATTTGTCATTGAGCGGGCGCCCGCTGTTTTTCCGGGAGCAGGTACGAGAACAGCAGCGCCATCAGGAAGGCGAAGAGGAAGCTGGCCAGCCGCTCCGAGACGCCGGTGGGGGCGGCCAGCCAGGTCTTCCAGACGACCGTGCCTACGGAGCCGCAGACCAGCGAGGCGATGACGCCCGCGCGGGAAAGTTTCTTCCAGTACAGGAGCAGCAGCAGGGCCGGCCCGAACGAGGAACCGATGCCGGACCAGGTGTACGAGACCAGCTTATAGACGGAATCCTTGACCGTGAGCGCCATTATAAAAGCGGCCAGGCCGAAGGCCAGCGTCACCCACCGGTTGAACTGCAGGGACTGTTGCGGCGTCAGCCGCGTTCTGGAGGAACCGCCGCAGATATCCTCGGTGATGGCCGAAGAGCTGATGATGATCTCCGACGAGGCCGTGGACATCATGGCCGAGATGGCGCCGCAGAGCAGCACGCCGCCTATGACCGGGGCCACGAAGAAATTGATCAGCACTGGCAGTATCAGTTCGCAGCCGTTGGCCTTGGTATCGCAAAGCCTGGCCATGGAATCCGCCGGGAGCACGCCGTTCTGCGCGAAGGCGAAGCCCAGGTAGCCTATCAGCAGGGCCCCGCCGTAGGCGAACACCGTCCAGCCCGCGGCCACCCACTTAGCTGCGGCCACCTCTTTCCTGTCCCTGATGGCCATCATCCTGGACAGCAGCTGCGGCTGGCCGGTATACCCCAGCGCCCAGCTCATGCCGCTGAGTATCAGCAGGAAGCCCGCCATCCCCTCTTTGCCGGCCGTCAGGGAGCTGTACTCCGTCCCCGCCTTCATTATAGCCTGCGCAAGGTGGATATCCTTCGACGCGGCGATATACAGCAGCAGCACCGGCAGCAGGATCAGCGTGATTATCATCAGTACCGCCTGAAAAATGTCGGTGTAGACCACGGTTATGAACCCGCCTATCATCGAATAGAGGACTACTATCAGCGAGCCGATGACGATGCCCCACAGAGGGTCCAGGCCGAAGGTGTCGTACAGCACTTTGCCGCCGCCGTAGAACTGGGCCTCTACGTAGAAAAGGAAGAAGAAGACGATGATGGAAGCGGAAAGGGTCCCGATGACTTTTTCGGAGCCGGGGAATTTCCTGGAGAGCAGGCTGGAAACGGTAAGCGCGCCGGTCCTTTCCCTTTCCTGCTGCAGCCTTTCGCCCATCACGAACCAGATGAAGAGGACGCCGACGACGCAGCCGAGCGCTATCCAGAGGGCCTGCATGCCCAGCAGGTAGGCCTCGCCGGTCAGGCCGAGCAGGAGCCAGGCGGATTCGCCGGTGGCGCGTTCGGAGAGGGCCAGGGCGACGCCGCCTATCTGTTTGCCGCCTAAAATAAAATCGGACGAGTCTTTGGACTTTTTAGCCGTGTATACGGTTATGCCGACAAGGGCCAGCATGTAGACCGCGAAAACCGCGTAAAGAGTGTAAGTGCTGTCCATAATATCCGTTGCCTCCTGGGTTCGCGGGTGCCGTCGGACTGCAAGTTCGGGGTCCTGCCGCCGGGTTCGCCGCTCAGGGGGCCGGGTCGGCCAGCGCGGCCGCCCTTATCCTCCCCCTCCTATGCTAGACCAGGTCGGGGTCCGGATGCCCCCTTCGGGCAAACCCGGCGTCACCCCTCCAACTATTCTCCGCCGCCACCCGCTCCAAATTAATGGGGACAGGCTGCTTTATCTAAAAAAGCGGCCTGTCCCCGTTTCCCTTCATTTTCTATGCGCCGTATTTGGCGATTATTTCTTCTTTCGTCTTGCCGAGTATGTCGTATTTCTTCCCTACCTTTATGAAGGCGGCGAGGGCCTTGTCCAGGTGATGGATCTCGTGCCCGGCCGAGAGCTGGGTGCGGATGCGCGCCTGGCCCTTCGCTACGACAGGGAAGAAGAAGCCGATGGCGTAGATCCCCTCGTCGAACAGGTCGCGGGAGACGTCCTGCGCCAGCTTGGCGTTGAACAGCATCACCGGGACTATCGGCGTATCGCCGGCCTTAAGCACGAAGCCGGCCTCGGTCAGGCCTTTGCGCCAGTAGGCGGAATTGGCTTCCAGCTTGTCGCGGCGTTCCGTGTTCTTGGAAAGGATGTCCAGCACACGCAGCACGCCGGCCACTACTACGGGCGCGATGGTGTTGGAGAACAGGTACGGGCGGGCCTTCTGCCTGCACATCTCCACCAGCTCCCTGCGGCCGGAAACGCAGCCGCCGGAGGCGCCGCCGAGCGCCTTGCCGAAGGTGGTGGTGATGATGTCTATCTTGCCGAACACGCCGCATTTCTCGTGCGTGCCGCGGCCGGTCTTGCCGATGAAGCCGCTGGAGTGGGATTCGTCGACGAACAACAGCGCGCCGTACTTTTCGCACAGGGCGGCCATCTTGTCGAGCGGGGCGGTGTCGCCGTCCATCGAGAAGACGCCGTCCGTGATGACGACCTTGCGGCGCTTGTCGGCGTGGAGCTGGAGCTTCTCCTCCAGGTGTTCCATGTTAGCGTGCTTGAAGGTGTCGGTCATCGCCTTGCACAGGCGTATGCCGTCAACTATGGAGGCGTGGACCAGGCGGTCGGAGATCATCACGTCCTGTTCGCCGAGGATGGCCTCGAAGACGCCGGCGTTCGCGTCCATGCAGGACGGGAACAGGATGGTGTCCTCGGTGCCGAGGAACTCGGTCATGCGCTTCTCGAGCTCCTTGTGTATGTCCTGCGTACCGCAGATGAAGCGGACGGAAGACATGCCGTAGCCGCGCGCGTCCAGGCCGTCGTGCGCGGCTTTGACCACGTCGGGGTGGCTGGAGAGCCCCAGGTAGTTATTGGCGCACATGTTGAGGGTTTCCCTGCCTCCGGCGACTTTAATCAGC
>CAZJUL010000108.1:0-2703 GCA_964549095.1 uncultured Elusimicrobiaceae bacterium | reverse complement strand
TTATTGGCGCACATGTTGATGACTTTCTTGGGCGCGGAGCCGGTCGGGAATTCGACTTCTATGTCGGCGGCCTGCGCGGAATGGATGAAGCGCTCGACCTTGAACATGCCGGCGCTCTTCATGGTCTCAAGCTCTTTCTGGTACTCCTCGCGGATGGTGTCGACGAATGCCATGTTATTTCTTCCCCGCCAGGAATTCCTGGACCAGCGCGGTGATCTTGTTGACGTTGTCGAAAGCTTCGGGCGTGGCCTTGTCGTCCGGGATCTGTATCTTGTACTTGTTCTCGAGGAAGCGCTTCAGCGAGACCATCGAGAAGGAATCCACTATGCCCCCGGAGATGAGCGGCGTTTCGAAGTTGAGTTCCTGGTCTTCGTCTTCCAGGTATTCGGCCCTGACGTATTTTATGACTATGTCTTTTATATTTTCGGTCGTTTCCATTGTTGTCTCCTTGTTCATTAAAAACACTTTGAGGTCGGGGACACCCCTCGCGGCGAGGAGTGTCCCCAATGCTTGCAACTTCTAGTCTTCCAGCGTGGAAGTGTCGCCTATGTCCTGCCCCCATTCCTTGGCCTTCAGCATCCTGCGCATTATCTTGCCGCTGCGCGTCTTGGGCAGCTGGGCGATATACTCTATCTCCTGCGGCATGGCCAGCGGGGAGAGCTTCTTGCGGATGAAGTTCATGATCTCCAGCGTCAGGTCGTCGCCGGCGGTGAAGCCGGGCTTGACCGTCACGAAGGCCTTGACCACTTCCATGTTGATCGGGTCGGGCTTGGAGACCACGGCGGATTCCGCCACCGCGGGATGCTCCAGCAGCGCGGATTCCACTTCGAACGGGCTGACCAGGTGGCCGGCCGTGTTGATGATATCGTCGTCGCGGCCGACGAACCAGTAGTAGCCGTCCTGGTCTATGGTCGAGCGGTCGCCGGTCAGGTACCAGCCGTTCTTCATCTTCTTCTGGAAGGCTTCGTCGTTCTTCCAGTAGCCGCGCAGCCGCGCCGGCCAGTCCAGCTTCAGGGCTATGAGCCCTATTTTGCCGGGGGTGGTGAACGGCTCGAAGGTGTTCATGTCCAGCAGCGTGGCCGTGATGCCGGGGAAGGGCTTGCCCATGGAGCCCGGCTTGATCTTCATGCCGGGGTAGTTGGTGATGATGATGGAGCCGGTCTCGGTCTGCCAGTAGCTGTCGTGGAAGGCCAGGCCGAACACGCGCTCCGACCAGACCACGGCCTCGGCGTTCAGCGGCTCGCCCACGCTGGCCAGGTGCCTGAGGCTCGAAAGGTCGTGCTTCTTCACCACTTCGTCGCCGGCCTTCATCAGGGAACGGATGGCGGTCGGCGCGGAATACCATACGGTGACATGGTGTTTCTGGATGAAGGCGTACCAGGCCTCGGCGGAGAAGCCCACGTCCATCACGCACTGCGTGATCCCCTGGCTCCAGGGGCCGATGATGCCGTAGGAGGTGCCGGTGACCCAGCCGGGGTCGGCGGTGCACCAGTAGATGTCGTCGTCGTGCAGGTCCAGCACCCACTTGGCGGTGAGGTACTGCGAGATAAGGGAATAATGCACGTGGCGCGCGCCCTTGGGCATGCCGGTGGTGCCGGAGGTGTAATGCAGCAGCGAGGGCGATTCGGCCTTGGTGGGCGCGCACTTGAACTCCTCCACGGGCTTGGCGTGCTCCAGCGAGAAGGCGGTCTCGCGCTCCTGCAGGGGCTTCTTGCCGTCGTCGTCCACCACTATTATGTGCGCCAGGCCGGGCAGCTTATCGCGCAGCTTGCGCACCTTGCCCACGTGCTTCTTCTGGGTGATGATGGCCGTGGTCCCGGCGTTCTCCAGCCGCACGTGCAGGGATTCGTCGCCGAAGGCGGAGAACAGCGGCTGGGCTATAGCGCCCAGCTTGAGGACGCCCAGGAAGCCGAGGTACAGCTCGGGGACCTTATCCATGAAGAGGCAGACGCGGTCTTCCGGCTTCACGCCGAGGCCCTGCAGGAAGGCCGCTATGGTGTTGGAGGCGAGGCGGATATCGTTGAAGGTGTAGGTCTTTTCGCCGTGCATCCCTTCCCATATAAGCGCGGTCTTATTGCCCTTGCCCATTTTGCAGATGCGGTCCGTGCAGTACCAGGCGATATTGATGTCGTCCCCGGGCTTGTAGCCGAGCTCCTGTTCGGCGAGGGCCCAGCTGAAACCCTTCACCCGCTCGTCGTAAGACCCGATATTCGATTTAACGGTCGTTTCCATTTAACCCTCCAGGATGACCACGGCTCCGGCGTAGTCTTTGATATGCGTAAGCGATACGTGTATGCCGCGGACGCGGCGCTTCCTGCACAATTCTTTCGCCCTGCCGCGCAGGGCCAGCTCCGGCTTGCCGCCCGGGGCGTTCACCACTTCCACTTCGCTGAAAGAGAGGCCGCCGCTGTAGCCGGTGCCGAGGGCCTTGAAAAAAGCTTCTTTGGCCGCGAACCGCGCCGCGTAATTGCGGGCCTTGCCGTATTTGGGCTCGCAGTACGCTATCTCGCCGGCGGAAAAGTATCTCTCTTTGAAACCCCCGGACCGGGCCAGCTCTTTAGCCACCCGGGCCACCTCTATGAGGTCGGTTCCTATCCCTAAGATCATGCAATCTTAATATACACAATTAAAAAAGAGGCGGCAAGGCGGCGAATTGAATCAGTTAAGATGTTACCGAAGCGGGTATCGTTAAATCAGTTAAGA
>CAZJUL010000107.1:7733-8437 GCA_964549095.1 uncultured Elusimicrobiaceae bacterium | reverse complement strand
ATGCCGTTGGAAGCGAACATCCCGTAAGATTCCCGGTAGTTGATCGTTATCCAATAGCCGTAAAGCTTGGCCACGCCGTACGGGCTGCGCGGGTAGAAAGGCGTTTTCTCGGTCTGCGGGACCTCGTGAACCTTCCCGAACAGCTCGGAGGTAGAGGCCTGGTAGAACCTGGTCTTTTTAGCGAGGCCCAGTATCCGGACGGCCTCCAGCAAACGCATTGTCCCCAGCGCGTCGCAGTTGGCCGTATAATCGGGCTGCTCGAAACTCACGGCCACGTGACTCTGGGCGGCCAGGTTGTAGATCTCGTCAGGCTTTATCTCGGAGACAAGGCGGATCAGGCCGGGAGCGTCGGTCATATCGCCGTAGCGGAAGTCTATCTTTTTGAAAGCTTTGGAGCCCGAGCCGTAATAATCCCTGATCTTGGCCAGATTATCGCCTGAAGCCCTGCGCACAACACCATAGACCTCGTACCCTTTATCGAGCAGTAATTCAGACAGGTAGGAACCGTCCTGCCCGGTGATCCCCGTTATCAAAGCTCTTTTTGTCATTATCGTTCTCCGGCGGTATTTACGCTATTTCCACAGCTTCCAGGGCGGATTCCCCTCGTTCCAGTATTTCTCCAGGTCCATCCTGTCCTTCAAGGTGTCCATGCATTTCCAGAAACCGGAATGCTTATAAGCCATTAAATTGTTTTCTTTGGCTAT
>CAZJUL010000107.1:2066-7723 GCA_964549095.1 uncultured Elusimicrobiaceae bacterium | reverse complement strand
GGCTGCATAATAAAAACCCCGCCGTTGACCCAGGCGCCGTCGCCGTGCGGTTTTTCATAGAACGACGTGACTTTGTCCTGGCCGCCCAGTTCCAGCGCGCCGAACTTGCCGGACGGCTGAATAGCGGTGACGGTCACCATTTTCCCGTGTTTTTTATGAAAAGCCGCAAGCTTTTTCAAGTTTATATCGGCGACGCCATCGCCGTAAGTAAGCATGAAAGGCTCGCCATCGACATATTTCTCGATCCTCTTAATGCGGCCGCCGGTCAAAGTATTCAAACCGGTGTCGACCAGCGTAACCCGCCAGGGCTCCGCTTTCTGTTGGTGAATTTCCGTCTTATTGTTCTGCAGGTCTATAGTGACATCGGCCTGGTGCAGGAAATAGTTCGCGAAGTACTCCTTTATCATATAGCCTTTATAGCCCAGGCAGACGATAAAGTCGTTGAACCCGTAATGGGAGTAGATCTTCATGATGTGCCAAAGCACCGGCCTTTCGCCTATCTCCACCATTGGCTTGGGCTTGAGATCCGTTTCTTCGCTCAGCCTGGTACCCATACCGCCCGCCAAAATTACGACTTTCATATATAATCACCTTCGCGCGTATCTGTATATAATATGGTGCTCCCAAATATTTTACCAAATTACGATACGGCTTCCCCTCCCCCTTTTGGAAAGGGGGATCAAGGGGGATTTTTGCAATTTTACCTGCGGCGGTAGTTCTTCTTAAGCCAGGCGGCGTAGGAGGCGCTTCGTATTATTTTGATCCAGCGGGGATTCTGCAGATACCATTTAATCGTGGATTCCAGCCCCGACTCGAAATTATGGGCCGGGGTCCAACCAAGCTCCCGTTTTATTTTGGCGGCGTTTATCGCGTAGCGGCGGTCATGGCCTGGCCGGTCTTTAACGAATGTTATCAGGTCGGAATATTTCCGGCCTTTCATCGCGGGATTGGCGGCGGCAGGCCTGTGTTTTTCAAGCAAACGGCAGACCGCTTTTACCACATCTATATTCTTCATTTCGCAGTTGCCGCCGACATTGTAGGTTTCGCCCGGGAGGCCCTTGCGCAATATAGCCCAGACAGCGCGGCAGTGGTCTTCCACGTACAGCCAGTCCCGTACATTTTTCCCGTCGCCGTATACCGGCAGGGGTTTTCCCTCCAGCGCGTTCAGGATAAGCAGGGGGATCAACTTTTCAGGATAATGATAGGGGCCGTAGTTGTTGGAACAGTTGGAGATCGTAACCGGCAGGCCGTAAGTGTGGAAATAGGCCCGCGCAATATGGTCGGAAGCTGCCTTGGAAGCCGAGTAGGGGCTCCTGGGATCGTAAGGAGTGGTTTCAGAAAAGCTGCCGGTTTTGCCGAGGGAGCCGTACACCTCGTCGGTGCTGATATGATGAAAGCGCACGCCAGCGCGGCCCGCCCAGAAATGCCTGGCCGCTTCCAGTAGAGAGAAGGTCCCGTGCACATTCGTCTCAATGAAATCTTTGGGCCCAGTGATCGAGCGGTCGACGTGGCTTTCAGCGGCAAAATGCACGATCGCGCCGACCTTGTGCTTTTTCAGGACGGCGGCCGCTTTGTCATTATCGCAGATATCGCCCTTGATAAAGGCGTACCTGTTTTTTCCGTATTTGTCCGCGATGTCCTTCAGGCTGGCCAGGTTGCCGGCGTAGGTCAGCTTGTCGTAATTAATTATCCGTCCCTTGAAGGCGGTTTTTTCAAGCACATACCTGATGAAATTAGACCCAATAAAACCCGCTCCGCCGGTAACCAGGATATTCGCGGTGTTGATATTTAAATTGGTCATAAAGATTGTTTATTAAAAATTCGCTTTCTTCACACCCCTCCCTTTTGGAAAGGGAGGAGGGGAGGGATTTTTGCATTTCCCCTCAGAACTCCGCATCCTTCAACAACGGCAAATTCTTATCCTTTTCCGACAGGGGCGGGGCCATTACGCCCCATTTTACGCCGATCTCCGGATCGTTCCAGCGGACCCCTGCATCGTGGCTTTTTGAATATTCCCTGGAGCATTTGTAAATTATTTCCGTGCCGTCCTCCAGCGCCAAGAAACCGTGGGCAAACCCTTCAGGGATATAAAGCAGCTGCCCGTTCTTTTCGGACAGCTCCACGCCAAGCCAGCTCCCGAAAGTCTTAGACCGCCTGCGCAGGTCGACAGCCACGTCGAAGATCCTGCCCCGAACGCAGCGTACGAGTTTCGCCTGCGCGAAAGGTTTTTTCTGAAAATGCAAACCCCGTAGCGTACCCTTGGCCGATCTGGAATGGTTGTCCTGTACGAACTCTTCCTTTATGCCGGCTTTCTTAAAATCAGAAAGCTTATAGCTTTCCATAAAAAAACCCCGGCCGTCCTTTAGAACTCGGGGCTTAACGAGCACAAGTCCGTCGATTTCCAGTTTTTCAAATTCAAATGGCATATTATTTTCTTTCTAATTTCCCCCTTTTAAAAAGGGGGATCAAGGGGGATTTTTTCATTCAGCCGCGTTAATCCGCAATAACCCGCTTTAGGTACTGTCCGTAGCTGCTCTTCTTCAGCTTTTCCGCTATAGCCAGGGCCTCCGCTTTCTTTATATAACCAAGGGAATACGCAATTTCTTCTATACAGGCGATCTTCAGGCCCTGCCTTTTTTCCATCGTGGCCATAAAATCCCCCGCCTCAAGCAGGCTGTCGCAGGTGCCGGTGTCCAGCCAGGCGAAACCGCGCCCCAGAACCTCAACACGCAAGGCTTTCCGCTTTAAATACGCTTTATTAACGTCGGTAATTTCAAGTTCACCCCGGGCCGAAGGCTTCATCGCCGAGGCGACCTTGATCACATCATTCGGATAGAAATAGATCCCCGTGACCGCGTAATTAGACTTCGGAGCTTTGGGTTTCTCCTCAATGGAGAGCACCTTTCCGGCCTTATCAAATTCAACGACTCCGTATCGTTCCGGATCGGTCACATAATAACCGAAGACGGAGGCCCCTCCGCCAGACGATACCGTCTTCACCGCCCGTGCCAGCATTTCCGTTAGGCCGTGCCCATAAAAGATATTATCGCCAAGCACCAGGCAGACGTCGTCCGAGCCGATGAATTTCTTTCCGATTATAAAAGCCTGGGCTATACCCTTAGGCTCCGGCTGTTCCGCGTATTCGAATTTCAGCCCCCATTGGGCGCCGTTACCAAACATTTCCCTGAACCGGGGCAGGTCGACCGGGGTCGAAATGATAAGGATCTCCCGTATCCCAGCCAGCATCAGCGCGGACAAAGGATAGTATATCATCGGTTTATCATAGACCGGCAGCAACTGCTTGCATACCGCGCTGGTAATGGGATAAAGCCTCGTCCCGGACCCGCCCGCAAGAATGATACCTTTCATATCAGCCGTCCTTATTCCGCCGTCTATAGCCTATCTCGTATTTAATTATAGCAAATGTCAAATAAAGTATAATTTTAAGAGAAAAATGAATTATAAAGCCGCATTATCGCTTCCTTTGCTTCTTCTGGCAGCTTTTTCACACGCCGCCTCTTCTTTCAAGCCCCTGGATTCAGTTACATCTAAATTCTTTTTTGCGGACGAGAAAGTCTCTTTTCTGGAGGGACAGTCCGGGCTAAAGTTGAAACAGGGTTCAAACCTGTTCCTGTTCGAGGACGGTTTCTATAAGCCGAATGATAAAACCGTCTTTTACTATCAGCTGAAACAGACCTGGAATAATGGAGAACTCTCCAGCGACATCTTCAGGGCCTACTTTAAATACTCCTTCGCCAAACTTTCCATTGAAGCGGGCCGGGACAGCGTGAACATCGGCCCCGGCAAATACGGCATCCTGCTCTCGAACAACGCAGCCCCGTTCCCGATGCTTAAGCTGCAGACCGAGGAAAAGCTGCAGTTCGCCGGGTTTTGGGATTTTATAATACTGAACGGCTGGCTTAATGAAAAGAGGCTGGACACGGATAACCCGAAGATCTTCCTGGTCCGTCTGGGCTGGCAGCCGTCAAGCTGGCTGGAGATAGCAGGCACCAGGAACACCATGTACGGCGGGGCTGGACGGCCGGGCTATCACATCTGGGATTATCCGGCCATGTTCTTAGGCAAGGACGAAAACACCTCCGGCGGCAGGTTCGATAACGACGGGTATGTCGGCTGGGACGCCACCATCCATCTCCCGGCGGAGAAATGGAGCGGAGGCCGCTTTAAGACCGCCAAGCTTTATTACTCGGACAACGGCACCGATATGCGCGCTTTCTGGCAGAAGGAAGACCGCGGGATGAAATATTATCCCCCGTTCGGCTTCCGCTTCATGCTGACGGCCTACATCGGCGGGATTTTCCTGGAAACCGAAAAAGACGCTTTCCGTTTCGAGTTCATGAATACGAACCCGCTCTTTTACATCCACCATTCTTACAATTTGGAGGGTTATACCTACAAAGGCCTTTCCCTGGGCGAGCCGTACGGCAGGAACATACAGCACGCTTTCTTCACTCATAACCGGAAGATAAATGACAGCACGGCGTTCGAGTACACGCTGGGGTATGTAAAGCAGCCCGCCTTCAAGGCCAAAGGCGAAACAACAATGCCCCCAAGCGCGCAGAGATATTATTTAACATTAGCCGGTTCTAAGCGGTACAACCTGGTAACGATAGAACCGTATATACGGCTGGATAAGACCCGCAATTACGACACAGATCCCCTCCCGACCCAATACACCGTAGTAAAGCAAGACAAGACCTTCCTGACCGTCGGCGCGTCGGTCACTTATTCATTCTGATATATTCGGTCAGGAATGCCGCGGCGGGAACCGCCCGCGGCTTTACTCCGTCTGGTCCGCGGTTTGCGTAATGGCGTGCTTATCCAGCGGCGCAGTCTTGAAGGTGGGGATCAGCTCTTTGATCCGCCTTACCAGCGGGACCGGGTCGGCCAGTTCGCACAGGCCGCTGAGCTCCATCACCTGCTCCCGCGCGAGCACTTTACCTTCCGGGATGGCCATGAAGATATCCGGGTGCCCGGTATCTTTGCGTATGTCGGAAGCCCTGAAGAGCTCCTCGTGAAGTTTTTCCCCCGGCCTGAGGCCGGTAAAGCGGATCGCTATATCCTTCTCCGGCTCCAGGCCGGCCAGCAGTATGACGTTCCTGGCGAGGTCCAGGACTTTGACCGGCTCGCCCATATTGAGGGCGAAGATCTCCCCGCCCCTGCCCATCGCGCAGGCCTGCAGGATAAGCTGGATGGCCTCGTGTATGGTCATGAAGAACCTGGTGGTCTCCGGGTGCGTGACCGTCACCGGGCCGCCGTTGGCTATCTGCTCTTTGAAAATATTCACCACGCTGCCGGAACTGCCCAGCACGTTGCCGAAGCGCACGGCCATGAATTTAGTCTGAGACGAGGCGGCGATGCCGGTCACGACCATTTCCCCCAGCCTTTTCGAGGCGCCCATAACGCTGGAAGGGCGCACGGCTTTGTCGGTAGAGATCACCAAAACCCGTTCCGTGCCGTTGGCTATGGCCGTTTCGGCCAGCAGGTGCGTCGCCAGCGTGTTGTTCTTCACGGCTTCCTGGGGGTTGGTTTCCATCAGCGGCACATGCTTGTGGGCCGCCGCGTGGAAGACCAGCGCGGGCTTATATTGCTTAAAGAGGTTGTTTAGCAGGCTCTGGTCCTTTACATCCCCCGCC
>CAZJUL010000107.1:0-2056 GCA_964549095.1 uncultured Elusimicrobiaceae bacterium | reverse complement strand
TCTCGCTTTTTTCGGCCATATCGGCCAATTCCTTTTCAATGTAGAAAAGCGCGGTGTTATGGTTCTCGAGCATCAGCAATGTGCGGGGCTTATAGCGCAGCACCTGCCTGCAAAGTTCCGCGCCTATCGTGCCGCCGGCCCCGGTCACCAGGACGGTCTTTCCCTCCACCAGGTGGGACACGGCTTCCATATCGGTCTGGACGGCCTTCCTGTTCAAAAGGTCGCTCAGCTCTATTTTCCTCAGCACCTTGCCGGAGCGGGGAGAATGGGCCAGCGACTCGGACAGGGTCGGAACGGTCTTAAACTGGACTTTCTTGGTTATCTGGCTGTTCTTGTAGAGCGAGATAAGGTCGCCTATAAGTTTCCCCCGGGAATGGTTCACGGCAATCACTACCTCGTCTATCTCGTGCTTGGCGATCATCTTGGTCAGCATGCTGCGCCCGCCCAGGATAGGCGCGCCGTGTATAAAATGGTGCCACTTGGCCGGGTTATCGTCCAGGAACCCTATGATGTTATACCTGCTGGCCTTGTCCCGCTTAATGCCCCGCAGGATGCTTTCGCCGAGGTCGCCCGCGCCGAAGATCAGCACCCTCGGCCCTTCCTTGGCGCCGCCGTCATAACGCATTTCGCGGGTAGCCCGGATCACGAACCTTATGCCGCCGACCAGGATTATGGTCAGTACCGGGTCTATTATAAGCACCGACCGGGGGAATGCCGCGTGCTTCAGGAACAGGATCACGGCCACGATCGCTATCTGGCTGGCCGCGACGGCCTTGAAGATGGAGGTCAGGTCGTCTATGCTGGCGTAGCGCCATATCCCGCGGTACAGGCTGAAGTAATAGAACGAAACCAGGCGTATGGAAACGACTATAAAGAGGGTATTGAGGAAAGCGTGAACTCCCGGTTCAGGGAGATTGAAGTCGAACCGGAGCTGGAACGCCAGCCAGTAAGAAAGGGCCACAACCAAAGTGTCGCAGGAACAGATTATCCAGTGCGCATACTTCGTAATTTTGGTTTTCATTAGCAATATTATAACAATTTTGGGGCCAAAGGCAGGGTGTAACATAGGTTACACTCGCTCCCTGGCTGGAAAACAGCGTCAGGTGAGGGACTGCCCCTTGTTTTCGGGGAAAAAAGGTCAATGCTTGACGCCTTTCCCCGCCACCGCCTGGTAGGCGGTCATCAGGATGATCTTGATATCAAGGAAAAGGGAGCTCCGCCGCAGATAATATTCGTCGTATTCCACCTTGACGGGGATGGGGAGCTCGTCGCGGCCGTTCACCTGCGCCCAGCCGGTCAGTCCGGGCGGGATGCGATGTATTCCCCTGGCCGTGCGCAGCGCAATAAGGTCTTCCTGGTTGAAAAGCGCAGGCCGGGGGCCGACAAAGCTCATATCCCCCCGCAGGATGCTCAGCAGCTGCGGCAGCTCGTCCAGGCTGTATTTCCGCAGTAAACCGCCGGCGGGAGTCAGGTATTTGGCGGGGTCCGACATCAGGTGGGTCGCCATCGGCGGGGTATCGGTGCGCATAGTGCGGAACTTCGGCATTTTGAAGATCGCGTTAGCCAGGCCTACCCTGTCGGACCAGTACAGGGCCGGCCCGCTGGAAGTAAGTTTGACCAGCAGCCCAAGGGCCAGCATCGGCAGGCCCAAAACCGCCAGTGCCGCAAGGGAGAGCAAGATATCCATCAAGCGTTTCATTTTGAGGCGCCCCCCGCGGAGCTTTTATACCAGTCGGCGGTCACTTTCAGCCCCTCGGCCATAGTAAAAGGCGGTTTCCAGCCCAGTTCCGCGCGGACCCTTGTGATATCCACGGTCAGGGAACCCAATAATCTGTCGACAGCCGCCCCTTTCCCGGTCAGTTTCCCTCCCAGCCGCATCAGCGGGGACGGCACGGGGACCAGGCGCGGCGGCCGCCCAAGGGCGTAAGCCATACGCTTTATCAACTCCGGGGTGGAGACATCGTCCCCGTCGCTGACAAAAAAGACCCGCCCGGCGGCGCCCGGATGGGAGACGCAAAGCGTCAGCGCGTCCAGGAGATTGCCCAGGTAGACCAGG